>JBGSKN010000286.1:0-10795 GCA_041741215.1 Erythrobacter sp.
CATCCTTCTCCGGGGTTGCTTGTCATCTGTTTCCACCCTCCCGCAATTCGTCCAGATAGTCGCTCCACCATTGCGCCATTGCAATACGTTCGGACCAATAGGCAGATTGATTGTATATGCGTCTTATCTCACCTGAAACCATATGTGCCAATGCTCGCTCTATAGCATCGGGATTCCATTTTCCGGACTCGTTCAACAGCGATGATGCGGACGTCCGGAAGCCGTGAGCGGTCATCTGCTCCTTGGTGAACCCCATACGCCGTAATGCCGCCGTGACCGTGTTCTCAGAAATTGGCCGCGAGCGCGTTCGTACCGATGGAAAAACATACTTCCCCTTGCCGGAAAGCCCCTGCATGCTTTGCAAAATTGCGACCGCCTGAATGGACAGTGGCACCGCATGGGGTTGCCGCATTTTCATCTTATCAGCTGGAAGCGTCCAGACGGCTTTTTCGAAGTTGATCTCGGCCCATTCCATTTGACGCAGCTCGCCGGGACGCTGAAATACATGAGGCGTCAATTTGAGCGCGTGCATAACGGTTGGGTCGCCGGAATAGTCTTCAATGGCGCGCAGCAAACCGCCAAATTGCGTTGGCTCGGTGATAGCAGCGAAGTGCTTCACCCTCGGCTGTGTGAGCGCGCCTAAAAGCAACTGCGCCGGATCACGCTCGGCTCTCGTCGTAGCAGCGGCATATCGGAATACACGGCTGGCAAACGAACGCATTCGCTTGGCGGTTTCCAGCTTTCCTCGGCGCTCTTGGTGTCTCAGTTCGTGCAATAGTTCGGCAGGGCTAATTTCTGCGACAGGCCTGCGGCCAAATTCCGGGCCAAGCAATTTCAGCAGCCAAACGTATTTTTCGAGCGTTCGCGGTGAAACGCCCTCTTTCTCGCGCTTCGCAATCAGCTCTTCGGCCACACTGGCAAAGCTGTTTTCTGCGCGCATACTCGCTTCAATCCGGGCTTGCCGCTTGGCAACGTTAGGATCAACCGCGTGGGCAAGTTGCCTGCGGGCAGCGTCCCGCGCCGCGCGGGCTTCGGCAAGCGTAATCTCCGGGTAGGCTCCAAGCGCCAATTTCCGTTCTGTGCCGTTCATCCGGTATTTCAACCGCCACAGTTTGCTACCCCTCGGGTTCACCAGCAGATACAGACCCTGACTGTCTGCAACTTTGTAGGGCTTCTCCTTGGGCTTCGCGTTTCGGATTGCGGTGTCAGTCAACGCCATTGGGGGCCTCGATTCTACTGGGGCCTAGCAAGGCCCCCACATTAGGCCCCCATCTTCCACGGTTGCAGACAGATAAAGGCAATCGCCGACAACCAGCGACTGCCCTGAAAATACCTGAAATCTGGGGTTTTTTCAACTGTTAGCAGGCATCTGCAAACAGGAGGATGGTAGCGGAGGAGGGACTTGAACCCCCGACACGCGGATTATGATTCCGCTGCTCTAACCAGCTGAGCTACTCCGCCCCATGGGCCAACGGCTGGTTTGCAGCCGGATTCGCACGCGGCCTCAGCCTTGGGCGAGGCGCGCACTTAAGGCGCGGGGTGCGCGTGGTCAAGCATTGTTGCAGTCGTTTTTGCCGCCCGCCGGACTACAATCGCATCCGCCCGCGAAAGGCGCATGTCTTGACCCTTTCCCACGGTCCGCCGCGATAGCCATGCAGTTCCAGCGCGGGAAAGGTGAACCGGCCCCTGGCGATCCACGGGGCAAGCACCGGCCCAAGGCTGGCCTGCAACGCGCGCGCTTCGTCCTTTGTCACCTTGTTCTGGATGGTGATGTGCAGGCGCGGCTGGTGGAGGTCCTGCGACGTCAGGCTGCCATGGAAATGTTCGGCAACCAGCGCGCGCAGCGCCAGCAATTGCGGCGCAGCAAGCGCGATGGCGGTGCCCCTTCCCAGATCCATCACCCCGGTGACTTCGCCTTCGGGCGCGGCAAATTCTGCTGCCACCTTGGGGAGAAAGTCGCACAATTCCGCCAGCAAAGACGGCGCAAAGGCGTGGAACAAGGTGACGTGCGCGTGGAGGTGATTGCGCTCGACCGGAAAATGCGCGCGGCGCAGGCCTTGCGCCCATGCACCCAGATCAGTCGGCAAGGCGGCGGTGAGGATGAAAGGATCGGCCATCACCCCGCCTCGCTACATCTCGCCCGGCCGCGCACGTCGCGTGTCTCTGCGGGCTTTGCATTCATCACATCTCGCCCAGCTCACGGCGTGTTTGTAGATCCGCCGAGGACCGCCGCGCCCGACCGCGCACGTCGCGTGTCTCTGCGGGCCTTGCGCTCATCACATCTCGCCCCGCTCTCGGCGGATGGCATACCACTTGGCGACATTGGCGTTGTGCTCCGCCAAGGTATCGGCGAACCAGTGCCCCCCTGTGCCGTCCGCCACCATGAACAGCGCGCTGGTCTTTTCCGGGTTGAGCACTGCGGCGATGCTTTCGCGCCCCGGATTGGTGATCGGGCCTTCGGGCAGGCCAACGCGGGTATATGTGTTGTAGCCATTGATCGCGGCTATCTCTGACTGGCGGATGCGGCGGCCCAGCGGCTTACCCTTCGTGATCGGGTAGATGATCGTGGGATCGGCCTGCAACAGCATTCCTGCGCGCACCCGGTTGGAATACAGCCCGGCAACCATCCGCCGTTCTTCGGGCTTGCCGGTTTCCTTTTCGACAATCGCGGCGAGGATCAGCGCATCGCGCATCGTATCCACCGCGATGCCGGGCGCGCGCTTGGCCCACTCCTCGGCCAGCGCCTTGTCCATCGCCGCCTGCATCTGTTCGATAAGGCTCTGGCGCGATTGCCCGCGTTCAAAGCCATAGGTGTCAGGCAGGATCGATCCTTCGGGCGGCACATCGATATCGCCGGTCAGCAATTCCTCACCCATCAGCCGTTCGCGCACGAGGATCGAGGGCATGCCTTCGGGGATGGTCACGAACCGCCGGATCACGTCGCCCGATTGAAACGCGCCGAGAATGTCGCTCTGGCTCATGCCGGGGGTGAGTAGAAACTCGCCCGCCTGAATCGGCCTGCCCGACCCAAAGATGCGCGCCTGAAGAATGAATCCGGGGGCCGAGGAGATCAGCCCTTCATCCTCCAGCTTGTTCGCCACCGCCGAAACCGGGCTGCCTGCGGGGATGGTAAAGCTGGTTTCCTGCGATACCGTCGCCGAACCCATCAGGTTCCACGCAAACACCAGCCCTGCGAGCGCGAGCGCCAGCAGGCCCAGCAGTGCCAACCGCCTGCGCTTCACCGGATCAATCGACCTTTTGCATGATTATCGAGGCATTGGTGCCGCCAAAGCCGAAGCTGTTGTTGAGCACGGCGCGCACTTCGCGTTTGCGCGCCACCAGCGGCACCAGATCGATGCCTTCGGTGCCATCATCGGGATCATGCAGGTTCAACGTCGGCGGCACAATCTGATCGCGCATCGCCAGGATGCAGAAAATTGCTTCCACCGCGCCCGCGCCGCCCAGCAGGTGGCCGATCGCGCTTTTGGTCGAGCTCATCGATGCGCCGCCCAGATCGTCGCCCAGCACCCGCTTGATCGCGGCGAGTTCTATGGTGTCGGCCATGGTCGAGGTGCCGTGCGCGTTGATATAATCAATATCGCCCGGCCCCAGGCCCGCCTTCTTCAACGCCATCCGCATCGCCAGTTCTGCGCCCTTGCCCTCAGGATGGGGGGCGGTGACGTGATAGGCATCGCCCGAAAGGCCATAACCGGTGATTTCGGCATAGATTTTCGCGCCGCGCGCCATGGCGCGTTCATATTCTTCCAGCACAATCACGCCCGCGCCTTCGCCCATCACGAACCCGTCACGGGCCTTGTCATAGGGGCGGCTGGCTTCGGTCGGGCGGTCATTCATGCTCATATTGAGCGCGCGCGCCTGTGCAAATCCGGCAATGCCCAGCGGGTTGATGGTGCCTTCCGCGCCGCCGGCCAGCATCACATCGGCATCATCGGCCGCAATCATCCGCGCCGCATCGCCAATCGAATGCGCGCCGGTGGAACACGCGGTAACAACAGCGTGGTTCGGCCCCATAAAGCCGTATTTGATCTGCACCTGACCGGTGATGAGGTTGATCAGACGCCCGTGGACAAAATGCGGCGAAACGCGCGAAGGGCCGCGTTCATGCAGATTGACGCTTTCAATCTCGATCCCCGGCAAGCCCCCGATGCCCGAACCGATCGAGCAACCGGTGCGCTCCTTCTCGGCTTGGGACATATCGGTCAGCCCGGCATCTTCCAATGCCTGTCCGGCGGCATCAATGCCGTAGATGATGAACGGATCGACCTGGCGCTGCACCTTGTGATCGACCCGCAAATCAGGGTCAAAGCCCCACGGATGATCCTTGCCCTTCACTTCGCAGGCAATCGTGCATTTCTGGTTGGAGGCATCGAAGCGGGTGATTTGCCCCGCCCCGCTTTTGCCCGCGATCAGATTTGCCCACGTCGTTTCGACATCGCCCCCCAGCGGGGTGACGAGGCCAAGCCCGGTTACAACCACACGGCGCATTCACGTTCTCCGAAAAAAGGATTGGCTCCGAAAAAACAACAGGCCCAACCCGTGAAGGGCTGAGCCTGTCTGATCCCTGCGACTTCACCGGGCAAGCTGCCCGGCAGAAGACCGGCCCTTCGACAAGCTCAGGGCGAACGGGCCAACAAAAGGGTTTTAGCCCTTGTGTTCTTCGATGTATTTGGTCGCATCGCCGACAGTGGTGATCTTCTCAGCCGCATCGTCGGGGATTTCGACACCGAATTCCTCTTCAAAGGCCATCACCAGTTCGACGATGTCGAGGCTGTCAGCGCCCAGATCATCGATGAAGCTGGCTTCCTGAGTTACCTTGTCAGCTTCAACGCCGAGATGTTCGAAGACAATCTTGGCCACCCGATCGGCAGTATCGCTCATGTTGTTCCCTCTTGAACTGGGGTTAGAAAAACTCGGCTCTGCCCTAATCAACGGCGCGGGCAAGCGCAAGTGGGCATGAGGCACGCTGCCCACAGGGTATCGGCGCCGGCCATGCCCGGTTAGTGAAAAGCTTCAGGCGCCGTCCTTCTTCGGCGGTTCGACCACGCGCAGGTGCAATTCGCGCAAGGATCGCGGTTCCGCCGGGGTGGGCGCGCCCATCAGCAGGTCTTCGGCGCGCTGGTTCATCGGGAACAGCGAGATTTCGCGCAGGTTTTTCACCCCGCACAGCAGCATGACGATCCGGTCAACCCCGGCGGCCATCCCGCCATGCGGCGGCGCGCCATACTGGAACGCGCGGTACATCCCTCCGAACCGTTCCTCGACATCCACCTTGGACAGGCCGACACTCTCGAACGCCTTGACCATTGTTTCGGGCATATGGTTGCGGATCGAACCCGATGCGATTTCATAGCCGTTGCAGACCAGATCGTACTGGAACGCCTTCAATGTCAGCGGATCCTGCCCGTTCAGCGCGTCAATCCCGCCTTGCGGCATCGAGAACGGGTTGTGGCTGAAATCGACCTTCTTTTCGTCCTCGTTCCATTCGTAGAACGGGAAATCGACAATCCAGGCAAACGCGAAGGCGTTTTCGTCGATCAGGCCGAGTTCTTCACCCACGCGGATGCGCGCGGCACCGGCCAGCTTGGCGGCGTCGGCGGCTTTGCCCGCTGCAAAGAACAACCCGTCGTTCTCGCCAAGGCCAAGCTCGGCGTCTAGTTCTGCCATGCGGTCCGCGCCGTGGTTCTTGGCAATAGGGCCGCCGAATTCGCCGCCCTTGCGGGTTACATAGCCAAGGCCCGCGAAGCCCTCCCGCCTCGCCCATTCGTTCATATCGTCGAAGAACTTGCGGCTCTTTTCGTGGGTGGCGGGTGCCGGGATCACTCGCACCACCCCGCCCCCACCGACGATCTTTTCAAACAGGCCAAAGCCGCTTTGCGTGAAATGGCCTGACACATCGCTGATAATCAGCGGGTTGCGCAGATCGGGCTTGTCGCTGCCGTATTTCAGCATCGCCTCGTCATAGGCAATGCGCGGGAAGCTGCCTGCCGGCGTCACTTTCTTGCCTTCTGCAAAGGCTTCAAAGGTGCCAGCGATCACCGGCTCCATCGTTTCCCACACTTCTTCCTGTGTGACGAAGCTCATTTCCAGATCGAGCTGGTAAAACTCGCCCGGCAGGCGGTCTGCGCGCGGGTCTTCGTCGCGGAAACACGGGGCAATCTGGAAATAGCGGTCAAACCCCGCCACCATCAGCAATTGCTTGTATTGCTGCGGTGCCTGCGGGAGCGCGTAGAATTTCCCGGCATGGATGCGGCTGGGCACCAGAAAGTCGCGCGCGCCTTCGGGCGATGATGCGGTCAGGATCGGGGTCGAAAATTCATTGAACCCCGCCGCCGTCATCCGCGCACGAATATCGGACACCACCGCCACGCGGGTCATGATGTTTTTATGCAGCGTTTCGCGCCGCAGATCGAGGAAGCGGTATTTCAGCCGCACGTCTTCTGGGTAAGGCTGTTCGTCAGCGACCGGCAGCGGCAGTTCTTCCGCCGCGCTTTGCACCGTGATCTGGCGCGCATAGACCTCAACTTCGCCGGTGGAGAGGCGCGGGTTCACCGTCTCGGCCGAACGCGCCTTGACCTCACCTTCGATCGTCACAACCGATTCCACCCGCAGCCGGTCAAGCACCGCCAGCGCGGGCGAATCCGCATCGGCAACGATCTGGGTGATGCCGTAATGATCGCGCAGATCGACGAACAACAGCCCGCCAAAATCGCGCTTTCGGTGAACCCAGCCCGACAGGCGGACGGTTTGCCCCACCTGAGCCGAAGAAAGCTGTGCGCAAGTATGCGTGCGGTAGAGGTGCATCTAAACTCTTGTCCTGTCCGAGGCTATGACGCTAGGGCGCCGGGGCAACCGGAACCGGGCCATTACCGGCGCGCTAACAGGGGAACCCTTACGCTTTGTCAAGCGGCGCGAGGGTTATGTGGGATGAATCCCGAGGGCGGCACTCCGCCCCAATGAGCAAAGAGACAATGAAAATACATCCATTGATTACCACGACTGAGGCCCTGAGCGATCTGTGCGAACGCCTCGCCAAATCCGAATTCGTCGCGGTCGACACCGAATTCATGCGCGAAAACACCTATTGGCCCGAACTGTGCCTGGTGCAGATCGCCAATACCGAAGAAGCCGCCGCGATTGATCCGATGGCGCCGGGGATCGATTTGAAGCCCCTGCTCGACCTGATGTGCGAGAATGAAGACGTGCTCAAGGTCTTCCACGCAGGCGGGCAAGACGTTGAGATTATCGTCAACCTGACCGGCAAGACCCCGCACCCGATCTTCGACACGCAAATTGCCATGATGGCGATCAGCCAGTCCGAACAGATCGGTTATGCCAATCTGGTCGAAACCTGGATGGGCCTGACCATCGACAAGGGCGCGCGCTTCACCGATTGGAGCCGCCGCCCGCTGACCGACCGGCAGATCGAATATGCGATTGGCGATGTCACCCATCTTTCCACCATCTTCCCGCGCATTCTGAAAAAACTGATCAAGACCGGGCGCGGATTGTGGCTGAATGCCGAGATGGAAAAGCTGGCCGATCCGTCGAATTACCTCACCGATCCCGCGGTCGCATGGAAACGCATCCGGCAGGCGGGCCGCAATCCGCAAGTGCTGGGGCGGATGAAGGCGCTGGCTGGCTGGCGTGAGGCCGAAGCGCAGCACAAGAACATTCCGCGCGGGCGCATCATGCGCGATGAAACGCTGGCCGATATCGCCGGACACCCGCCCAAATCACAGGCCGATCTGGCCAAAGTGCGCGGGTTATCGCCAGCGTGGAAAGATAACGACATCGGCAAGCGACTGATGAAAGTGCTGGCCGAGGCCGAACCGCTGCCCAAGCATGAAATGCCCGAAAAAATCCAGCACGGCGCGCCGCTGGGCAAGGAAGGCGCCTTGGTGGCTGATCTGCTCAAGCTGCTGCTGAAAATCCGCGCGCGCGAAATCGACGTCGCCCCGCGCCTGCTGACCCGCGCCGATGAAATGGAATCGCTCGCCGCCGGGATGCGCGATCTGCCGGTGCTGCAAGGCTGGCGGTTCGAGGTGTTCGGCAAGGATGCGCTCGATCTGGTCGAAGGCAAGCTCGCCTTCGCGGTAGAGCGCGGCAGGCTCAAGATGACCCATATTGATGATGTGGTGGTGGTGGCTGTGGCAGACGCGCCTGATGCGCTGGCGGCTGAGTAACAACCCGGCATGGCCACCTATCTCCCCACCATCAAGCAGCTGCAATACCTCGTCGCGCTTTACGAACACGGCCATTTCGGCAAGGCGGCAGAGGCGAGTTTCGTGTCGCAATCCACGCTTTCGGCAGGCATTCGTGAACTGGAATCGCTGCTCGGCGTGACGTTGGTCGAACGGTCGCGCCGGGTGGTGCGGTTCACCGCGCTTGGCGAACAGGTGGTGGCCAAGGCCAATCGCCTGCTGCGCGAGGCGGAGGAATTGTCAGATCTGGTGCAGGCATCGGGCAAGCCGCTGGTGGGCGAACTGCGGATGAGCGTGATCCCGACCATCGCCCCGTTCCTGTTGCCGCGCGTGCTGCCGCGCCTGCGCCGCGAACGGCCTGAATTGAAGCTGCTGCTGCGCGAGGAAACCAGCCAAGATGCGCTCGAATCGCTTCATCATGGGCGGGTCGATTGCGTGTTGCTGGCGTTGCCGTTTGATATTGGCGACGCGGCGAGCGCTCATATTGCCTATGATCGGCTGTTCATCGCCTTCCCCAAGGACGACCCGCGCGATCCCCCGGCGAGCGTGAAGCCCGAAATGATCGATCAGGGGCGGCTGATGTTGCTGGAGGATGGCCATTGCCTGCGCGATCACGCGCTCGCTGCCTGCTCACGCTCCGAATTGCGCGCCAGCGCGGCGATGATCGGCACCAGCCTGCACACGCTGGTGCAACTGGTCGATAATGATCTGGGCCTGACGATGCTGCCCGAAATGGCGCTGACGGCAGGCATCCTGAACGGCACGCAAGTGGTTGCGCGCCCGGTCGACAGCCCCACCGCCAAGCGCGAAATCGTGCTGGTATGGCGCAAGAACAGCCCGCGTGAGGGTGATTTTGAACTGCTGGCCGAAGAACTGCGCGCGGGTTAGCGCGCAGCCTCAGCGGCGAGCCTAGCATGAGCAAATCGCTCAAGCTTTTTCGCCGCGAAGATCGGCACCACCACTGACAACGCAATGCCCGCCAGAGAGCATAGGCCAAGCCAGATCGCCATCAGCGATCCGCCCGACTGATACATGGCATAGAGCACCGGCAAGGCTAGCACAACGCCGCGCACCTCGTTGACGATCAGCGCCACCACGCCAAGCTTCATGAACATGCCCAGAAATGTCGTCAGCGTCGCGCTCATGAGGCCTGGTTAGCCCAGGAAGCTTGCAAAAAGGTTGATGGGAGCGTCGGATGACGTCGCAGAGCGAAGCGACGGCAGACACAGGCTCGACTGCGCAAAGCCGTTTCAAGTGCGAACCCGTGCTCAGCCGTCTGCGCTGCGTTCGAGCGATACCAGCCATGCGGTCTCCGGATATTGCAACGGCAGGCTGATGCCCGCCTGCCGCAGCGCTCTTCCCGACAGAGTAAAGCCATTGGTGTAAAGGTCGGGATCCGACAATGCCGCCAGCACCCGTTTGCGCCATGGTGCGACCAGCGCCACCCGGTACAACGCATCATCATCCAGCCCGCAAAAACGGATTGGCGGCATGTCATAGGTGTCTGCCTGACGTGTCTGGGCGATCAGCGCCAGGCCCCTGTCATGGCGCATCGCCAGCAATGCATGGATACTGCCGCCTGATGGCGCGAGCTGCCACAATTGCCCCTGATGCAGGACATCGCGCCACTGCTTGTAAACCGCGATGTGCGCGGCCAGACAATCACGGTCAGCGGCTGACATCGCCCCGGGGTTCGCCTCTACCCCCATGTGGCCGAACATCGCCACCTTGGCGCGAAAATCCATCGACACCTGCCTGCCGGTAATCGGGTTGGGACTGGGGCCGACATGGTTACCGGCAACGCGCAGCGGCAGGAAATCGAACCAGCCGGCATTGATACGCAATCGTTCGACCGGATCATTATTGTCGCTCGCCCAAAAGCGGCTGCAGCGGCGCAGGATCTCGAAATCCACCCTTCCGCCGCCGCTCGCACAGGTTTCGATCTCGACTTCGGGATGCGCGGTGCGCAGCCGGTCCAGCAGGTTATAAAGCGCGATGACCTGGGCATGGCCCTTGCCAACAAGCGGGAACAGGTCGCGGTTATGATCCCACTTGAGATAGGCGATGGCATGGTTCTTCAGCAGCCCGCTCAATTGCGCGAACAGGTGATCGGTCACGCAAGGCAGGGTGAGATCCAGCACAAGCTGGCCGCGCTGGGTTGGCCGCGGCTGTCCGGGCAGGTGCAGGCACCAGTCGGGATGGGCGCGATACAAATCGCTGTCGGGGCTGATCATTTCAGGCTCGACCCACAGGCCAAAGTCCATTCCAAGGGCCTGAACATGGCTGATCAATGGCCCAAGCCCATCGGGAAATATCCCGGAATCCGCTGTCCAATCGCCCAGACTGGTGGTGTCGTCGCGCCGCCCGGCAAACCAGCCATCATCGAGCACGAACCGTTCGACCCCCAGTGCTGCCGCGCTGCCAGCGAGCGACTTCAATTTCGGCAGGCTCTGGTCGAACGCCAGCGCCTCCCAGCTGTTCAGGTGAACCTTGCGCGGCAGCGAGGCGGCCTGCGCGGGCACCACTGCGTTCAGCGCGTGGGCGTGAAATGCCTGGCGCAGCGCGGCGATCCC
>JBGSKN010000287.1:0-4512 GCA_041741215.1 Erythrobacter sp.
GAGCAGGTTGCGCTTCACATCCTGCGCCAGCGCCTTCAGCGGCGAGACGTAGAGCGTGTGCAAACCGTCTGGTGGCGGCGGCCCGGCGGACGGAGCAAAATCGCACAGCGTCGGCAGAAACCCCGCCAGCGTCTTGCCCGCCCCGGTATCGGCCACCAGCAGCGCATCGCGGTCGCTGCGCGCTTTCGCCAGCATTGCAAGTTGATGCCGCCGAACGCGCCAGCCGCGCTGGGCAAACCACGCGGCGATTTCTGGTGGGATGGGGGCGGCGGGATCGGGCGGGGTCACGTCATTCGACGTCGGAATCGCCTTCATCCAGGCTCAGATTGGCCTCGATGTCCTCCACGCTGAAGCCCGTCGTCACAGCGACTTCGGCGCGTTCTTCGGGCGAAAGATCGGCAAAGCTGCGCACCGCAGGAAGATCGGCCATGCTTTCGGCCATGCGCGCTTCGATATTGCCCATCATGCCCATCAGCGCGGGCATGGCTTCCATGCTGGCGGCCATGATGCGCGGATCGCTCGCCATCAGAAAGCTTTCGCGGGCGTATTTCGCGCCGGTCGGGGTGGAGAAAAATGCGTCAATCCGGGCAAGATCGCTCGCGGAGAAGCGGATCGCGTAAAGTTCCGCCATCGCCTTGCGAATCCCCGGTTCCATCAGGGTCATCACATCCTTCATCATCGCCGGGATCACCGCCATTTCGCGGCGCTGACGCTCGGCCCAGGCCGGGTCGAACAGGCTGGCCAGCTGCGCCGCCTGTTCCTCGCCAAGGTCGATTGCATGGGGTGGAAGCCCGATTTGCCGCGCCAGCGTGGCGGCCGCGCCATCGGGCGCTGCCGCCATCATCGGGCCCATCACGCCGCTATACACCTTGTCCATCATTTCGGCCATTGTGCCTTCGGGAATGACCTTGGCGATCAACTGTTCGGCGGCAGGAATCCGGGCTTCCTGTTCCGGGTCAAGCGGGTCGGCGGTGAACATGCCGCTGAACATATCGGTGATCGCGGCCAGCTCGCCTGCTTCACCAGCCACGGCGGGAGCGGTATCCTGCGCGGCCAGCGCCGGGCTTGTCAGAAACAGGGCAAGGCCTGCGGCGGTGCCAGTCAGCAAACGCATGATCGTCCAATCTCCCGTGTTTCAAACGCCCTAATGCCCCACGCTTTCGCCGCGTTCCAGCCCTGACAGCGCCAGTTGTTCATCGATCAGCCCGAGCAGGCGGGTCAGTCCCTCCGCGCTATCGCTTTCAGCCCGCGCCACCAGCACATCCTGCGTGTTCGATGCGCGCAGCAGCCACCAGCCATCTGCGGTGTTGACCCGCACCCCATCGGTGGCGTTGACGCTTTCCACCCCCGGCCCCGGATTGGTGGTGAGCCGCTCGGTAATCTCGGCCATCGCGGCAAACTTGCGTGCCTCATCCACCTGAAAGCGCAGTTCCGGGGTGTTGAGCATCGCCGGGATCGCGCCGCGCAATTCGGTCACCGATTTGCCCAGCCGCGCCGATGCCGCCAGCAGCCGCACCCCGGCATAAAGCGCATCGTCGAAGCCATAGTAATCATCGGCAAAAAACACATGCCCGCTCATCTCGCCCGCCAGCGGCGCGCCTGTTTCCTTCATTTTGGACTTGATCAGCGAATGGCCGGTCTTCCACATCAACGGCGTTCCGCCGAGCTGCGCCACCCGGTCAAACAGCGCGCGGCTGGCCTTCACATCGGCAATAATCGTCGCATTTGGGCGGGTTTTGAGCAGGTCTTCGGCATAGATCATCAATAGCTGATCGCCCCAGATCACCCGGCCCGTGCCGTCAATCGCACCGATCCGGTCGCCGTCTCCGTCAAAAGCTACTCCGAAATCGAGGTTCTTGTCCGCGACGAGGCTGCGCAAATCGGCAAGGTTCGCTTCCACAGTCGGATCGGGATGGTGATTGGGAAAATGTCCGTCAACTTCGGTAAACAACAGGTGGTGTTCCCCCGGCAGCCGGGCAGCCAGCGCTTCAAGCGCGGGGCCGGCCGCGCCGTTCCCGGCATCCCAGCCGACCCGCAATCCGGCAAGATCGGCGGGATCAATCCCGGCCAGTCCTTCGAGCAGGCGCTCGACATACTCGCCCATGATGTCGCGGCTGCTGACGCTGCCCGTGCCGCTGGCGAACGCCCCGTCGGCCGCCACTTGCCCAATCTTCTGGATATCAGCGCCGAAGAACGGCCGGCCAAGAAATACCATCTTGAAGCCATTATAATTGGGGGGATTGTGGCTGCCAGTTATCTGAATGCCGCCATCCACCTCCTGGGCTGAGGCTTCGGCGTAATACAGCATCGGGGTCGCGCTAAGCCCGATCCGCACCACATCGCAGCCGCTCGCCGTCAACCCTTCGACCAGCGCGTGTTCGAGCATTGGTGAACTGACCCGGCCATCATACCCCACCGCGACAGTGCTGCCGCCTTCCTTGCGCAGAAGTGTCCCAAATGCCCGCCCGATCGCGCGCGCATCATCCGCGCCTAGGGTTTCACCGATGATCCCGCGAATGTCGTATTCGCGCAGCACGGTCGGGTGGAAGTGATGTTGCATGAAAAGGTCGCCCCTTGGTTGCTCCGTCGTTGCGGGGTGCGACTGGACGGAAAATGTGTCAATCCTGCGATGGTCTGCGCGGGCGGGGTCAGGCGGTGTCATCGCGGCCGGCAAGGGCCAGCTCGCCCAGCAGCAGATCGCGCGCGGCGTTGGCTTCCTGCATCGCCGAAGTGGTGCCGCCCCGGTCGGGATGCACCAGCGCTGTCAAACGCCGGTGCGCGGCGATAACCTCGTCGCGGCTCGCTCCGGCCTCTACCCCCAGCAGGCTGCGGGCGCGCCGTAGTGCTGCCTTGCGGGTGGTTTCCCCGCGCAGATAGTCCCACGGCCAGCGCCCCAGCGCCCAGCGGCACAGCAAACAGGCCAGCACGACGAGGATGGCAAAGCGCGTCATCGGTTCAGGCCAGCTCCAGCTCGTTCTGGGCACGTTCGAAATCGGGCAGGTTCAGGGCTTTGATCAGCGAGCGCAATTCCTGCCGCGCGACCAGATGGCTGGTGCCCAGCTCGCCCAGATGGCCCTTGTCGAGCAAGGTCAGGCCCGATGGGAACAGTTCGCGATAGATCACCCGTTCCGAAAGCCCTTGCGTCACCCGGAAGCCGACCCGCTTGGCCATTTCGGTCAACGCCTTGTGCAGACGCGCCTGGTTGCGCGCTTCGACATGGCCGGTGCGGTTGCGCACCACGATCCAGTCCATTTCCGGGCGCTGCTGTTCAATCGTCATCCGGCTGCGCTTCATCCGCGCTTCCCAGATCAGTTCAGCAAAGAACGACAGCTTTTTCACCTTGAACGTTTCGGCATCGACCTGCCCGATCAGGTCGAAATCGACGAAGCTGTCATTCATCGGCGTGACCAGCGTATCGGCGTTCTCCACCGCGATCCGGGCATAGGGATCATCGCGGCCCGGATTGTCGATGATGAGGAAATCGCTGCTCGCCTCCAGCCGCCGGATCAAGGCCAGCAGGTCTGCGGTATTCTGCCCGCGAAACACCTCGCAAGCAGGCGTCGGCAGCGTCAATCCGCGCTTTTCCAGGGTCGCCAGCCGGTTTTCGATATAGCGGTGCATGGTGCGCTGGCGCGGGTCTAGATCAATCGCGGCCACCCGCGCCCCCAGATAGGACAGCGCCACCGCGATATGCACCGCCGTGGTCGATTTGCCTGTCCCGCCTTTTTCATTGGCGAACACGATCCGGTGCGCCTGTCCGGGCCGAGACTTGCGCGGGGCAAGCGGTTGATCGGAAGAGGCGGGCGGCATGGCGGGTTACTTTCAATCGCAGGTCAATGGGGCAACGGCTTGATATCGGGCAGGCAGCACCGCTAGGGCGCTTTACAGCGGTCTATCCTTGGAGGCGAAGCGGTGCAAACGGTCAAGACGCTCGAAATGTTGAGAACCGCTGTCTTAGGCTTGCGCAGCGGCGGCGCGCGCATTGCATTGGTGCCGACGATGGGCGCGCTGCACGAAGGCCATCTGACGCTGGTGCGCCGCGCGCGCGAAGTGGCCGATCACGTTGTCGCGTCGATCTTCGTCAACCCCAGACAATTCGGCGCGAACGAGGACCTGGACTCCTATCCGCGCCAGCTGGATGCCGATGCGGCGATGCTGGAGGCCGCAGGCTGCGCGCTGTTATGGGCGCCCACGGCCGAGGCGATGTATCCGCCGGGGTTCGCCGCAAACATCAGCGTGGCCGGCATCAGCGAAGGGCTGTGCGGCGCAGCCCGGCCCGGCCATTTTGACGGGGTGGCCACCGTGGTGTGCAAGCTGTTCAATCAGGTGCAACCCGATGCCGCGCTGTTTGGCGAGAAGGATTTTCAGCAGCTCGCAGTGATCCGGTCGATGGCGCGCGACCTTGATCTGACCCATCCCCGCGCGGGCGCGATCATCGGCGTGCCGACCGTGCGCGAGGCGGACGGTCTGGCGATGAGCAGCCGCAATCGCTATCTTGCGCCCGATCAGCGC
>JBGSKN010000288.1:0-4301 GCA_041741215.1 Erythrobacter sp.
TGTCGCCGCTGTTCAGGCGGAACGGAGCGGCGCGCTGGCGCTGGTGCAGCTTGCTCCCGGTTCGCTCGCCAGCTTTCCCGCGTTGATCGCCGCGCTGGCCGATCAACCACGCGCCTTCGTGCTGTTCATCGACGATCTTGGCTTTGGTGCCGACGGGCGGGCGGAAATGCTTGGCCTGCGCAGCCTGCTTGATGGCGGGGTTGCCCCGCGCCCGGCGCATATCCGGCTGGCGGTGACAGCGAACCGCCGCGCGATTGTGGAGCGCGAGGACACCAGCACCGCCATCCACGAGCGCGATGAACGCGATGATGCGCTGGCGCTGGCGGACCGGTTCGGGCTGACACTGGGCTTCCACCCGGCGGACAAGGACGCCTACCTCGCGATCCTCGAAGGTTATACCGCCCCGCGCGGCCTCGCCTTCGATGTTGAGGAGGCACTCGCCTTCGCGATTCAGCGCGGCAACCGTTCGGGCCGCACCGCGCTGCAATTCGCGACCGAACTGGCGGGGCGCGCTGGGGTAGGCCTTTAGTTCTTCTTCTGGCCCGCCTGCTGGCGCAGGTAATCTGCTTCAAACGCGGCGCGCGGATCGGTCAATTGCCGGGAGGGGAGCGATTCGCCTTGCAGCCGTGCAATCGCAAGCGCGGGCGCGGCATCGGGCGCACGCACCCGCCAGATGATCCCGGCGGTGTCATCCGATACCAGCAGCGCGCCGTCTCCGCCCCATTCGACCCAGGTGGGCCGCCCGCGGGTGGTGCCGTCATCCTTGAGAAACCCTGTCAGCACCGGCACCGGCTTGCCCACCGGATTGCCGCGCGCATCAAACGCGACATAGACCACGTCATAGCCCGAAGGCGGCTTGCGGTTCCACGATCCATGCCGCGCAATAAACGCCCCGCTGGCGAATTTGTCGCCCATCACGTGGCCTTCGCGGTTGAACACCATCCCCAGCGCGGCAACATGCGGGCCGAGCGCATATTCGGGATTGCGGGTATATTCGAGCAGGAAACGCGGCATCGGCGCTTCGACCCGGCGATCGATGTTGGTTTTGTAGTAGATCCACGGCCAGCCATATTGCGCGCCGACCGGCACATTGGTGAGATAATCGGGCACCATATCCGATCCCAGCATGTCGCGTTCGTTCACGGTGGTCCACAATTCGCCGGTCCAGGGGCTGAAATCGAGCCCGTTGGGATTGCGCAGGCCCACCGCAAACGGGCGTTGGCGCCCGGTGGCCAGATCATATTCCCAGATCATCGCGCGGCCTTCTTCCACCGCCATGCCCGCCTCGCCGATATTGCTGACCGATCCGACCGCGACATAAAGCCTGCTGGCGTCGGGCGCGATTTTGATATTGCGCATCCAGTGACCGCCGCCGCCGGGCAGGTCCATCAGCTTGCGCTCGTCCGCCGTCACCTTGTCGCTGCCCAGCGCATAGGGAAACGCCATCAAGGCGTTGTGATTGGCGACATAAAGCGTGCCATCATGCCAGGCCATGCCGGACGGCGAATCAAGCCCGTTTTCCAGAATCACGGTGCTGAATTCAGCGGTGCCATTGCCATCGGCATCGCGCAGCAACACGATCTGGTTGGCAGATTCGCCCGCAGCCCCGGCCTTGGTGAACAGAATCCCTTCGATCCAGCCGCGAATCGTGTCCATGATCCCGCCGCCGCTCTTTTCTCTGGCAGGCGCACGGGTCAGCGTGACCAGCACGTCGCCATTGGGCAAACCATAAAGCACGCGCGGGTGATCGAGCCCTTCGGCAAAGCGAACCACCTCCAGCCCCTCGGCAGGAACAGGCAGTTCATCGGCCTGCCAGCCCACCGGCTCGGCAATCTGCACCGTGGGGAAGGACTGCGGATCGCCCTCCTGCAACACCGGATCGGTGCCGGAGACCTCCTCCACCGAAAGATCGGCCGTGTCGCCCCGGCTGAGGAACCACAGCGCGGCGGCAAGCAGCAGGACAAGAACACCAAGGGTGATTGCGATTTTGCGAATAATGGCCATGTGGCATCAGATAGAGAAGGGCCGCGCGGGCGGCAACTGGCAACAGACGAAAAGGCGTGTCTGCAATGTATGATTTCAGGCCGGAAGCGGCGCAGGGCACCTCGGAACTCTACCGCGAATTGCTCGGCGCGGCTGACGCATTGACGGCTGACGAGCCTGACGCGGTCGCCAATATGGCAAATGTCGCCGCGCTATTGTGGGAATTTCTGCCCGATTTGAACTGGGCGGGGTTCTACCGCCTCGGCCCGGACAAGGCTGGCAACGCAACCGAACTGGTGCTGGGGCCATTCATGGGCCGCCCGGCCTGCATCCGCATCCCGCTGGGAAGCGGCGTATGCGGCGCGGCGGCGGCTGAGGCGGCAACCCGGCTGGTTGGGGACGTTCACGCCTTTCCCGGCCATATCGCCTGCGATGCGGCCAGCCTTTCAGAACTGGTGGTGCCGGTGCTGCGTGATGGGCGGGTGATTGCGGTGATCGATCTCGACAGCCCCACCAAAGCGCGCTTTACCGAGGCCGATGCCGCAGGGATCGAAGCGCTCGCCGCGCTGCTTGCCCCGCGCATCTGACTCATTCGCCTGGCGGATCGGCCCGAAACGGGACAGCGGCCACAGCGCGGCTTGGGCATGCGGGTCGGTCGGTGGTAAGCTGATCGCCAACCATCTGCCGCCGCGCGCGGCCTTACGGGGGATATATTGATGCGCCTGCCGCTCCGCCTTTCGATCAGCCTTGGCGCGGTTCTGCCCGCGCTCGCGCTGCCCGCCATCGCTGGCGCGCAGGATTACAGCGATCTGCCGCCGCTCGCCCCGGTGAGCGAGGCTGAAATCCGCGCCCTGCCGCCCGAATATCGCGCCGCGCCGATGGTCAGCCAGACCGCCGAAACCGTGACTGCGACAGACGGTGTGAAAACGATCACCCGCACCCGCCGGATTAGCCGGCCGCGCCGCGCCGCCGCAGCACAGGCGCGTCCACACCAGGGCGCGATGCATCACTCCTATGCCCAAGTGGCCTACTCCCCCGCGCCGGTAGTGTTTGAACGCGAACAATGGCTCGATGAATGCCGCCGACGCACTGCCGGGCGCAAGAAGAAACACCGCTACGATTGCGATGCGGCGCTGGATGGCTATCTTTCGCAATATGGAGCGCCGGGTGCGCGGATTGCTTCGCGCGAGATCGCGTATCCGGCCTATGCGGGCGGACAGGCCTATGGCTACGGCTACCCGGTGAATTACGGCTATGCCTACGCCCCGCCGCCGCAAATCGTGATGGTGCCGGTGCGCAGCGAGGTGCAGCAGCAGGCGGTGGTGCGCGAAACCGTGCGAGAGGAAACCTATACCGTCCCCGGCGCGGCGCGGGTGATCCCGGCCCCGGCCCCTGCGCCCTCAGCCAAGATGATCAAAGGCGGGCGGTAAACCGTGCCACTTCAGGAGTCGCGCGGCGCGACTCTTGAGCCGGTGTGCCTCAGAACTCCCCGCCGGTCAGCCGCTGGCACAAGAGATCAAGCTGATCGAGCGTGGTGTAGCGGATGGTGATCGTGCCCTTGCGCGGATCGCCTTCAGGCTTGATCTTCACCGCCAGGCCGAGAAACTCCTCAAGGTGCTGTTGCACCGCAATAATATCGGCATTGTCGGCGCTTGTGCCATAGGGTTTGGGCGCGGCGCGGGATGGTTCGCGGTTGCTTGCCTTGCGGGTGAGCAATTCCACCTCGCGCACCGAAAGCCCTTCGGACACCGCGATTTCGGCAATCTGCACCGCGTCATCGCGCCCGATCAGCGCGCGGACATGGCCGGTGCTCAGCTTGCCTTGCTCGACGAACGCCAGCACCGGTTCGGGCAGGCTCATCAGCCGCTGCATATTGGCGATATGGCTGCGCGACTTGTCGACCAGTTTGGCGATATCGACCTGAATCATGCCCTCTTCATCGGCAAGCCGCTGATAGGCGCGCGCTTCCTCGACCGGGTTGAGATCCTCGCGCTGCAAGTTCTCGATCAGCGCGAGCGCCATCACTTCGCGGTCGGTGAGCGTGCGCACAAGCGCCGGAATTTCGTGCAGCCGCGCCCTTTGTGCCGCGCGCCAGCGGCGCTCGCCTGCAACCAGCTGATAGCCGTCGCCGTGCGGATGCGGGCGGACGATGATCGGTTGGATCACCCCCCGCGTGGCAATCGACGAGGCAAGCTCATCCAGCGCAGCTTCATCGAAATGCTTGCGCGGGTTGCCGGGCAGCGGCTTGATCTGCGCCAGCGCCAGCATCCGCAGCGACGAGGATGCGCCCGGCGGCGGCCCGCCGTCTCCCGGATCGC
>JBGSKN010000289.1:0-3388 GCA_041741215.1 Erythrobacter sp.
GGTGCCTCAACCTCGCGGCTTTCGCGCAGGGTTGCGGGCGCGGGTTGCGCCGCAAGGTTTTCGCCGCCCGATGCATCTTCGCCAGTGGTGGCCGCAATGCTGGAATCGCATGCCAGAGCCTCAGCCAGCGACGCCTGCGCCGGGCTGCCAATCGCAGCAAGGCCAGTAAGCAAAGCCAGAAGGGCGAGGATGTGACGGGTCATTGCGGCGAGCAAATAGGGAATCTTGTGCGTTTCGTCCACCAGCTTTGCTGATTTACTGCATCGCAACTCGCGCCTAGAGGCCGAAATCATGCAGATCACCCGCTCTCCACTCGCCCGCCCATTCCCTGAATTGCCTGAAATTGCCGGGGTGACGTTGCGCGTCGCCCGGGCGCGATACAAGGATTGGGATCGCTGCGACCTCACCTTTGTGGAACTCGCCGAAGGCACCAGTGTGGCGGGCGTATTCACCAAAAGCGCCTGCGCTTCGTCCGAAGTGGAACTGGGCCGCGTTGCGGTGAAGGCTGGCCGCGCGCGGGCGCTTATCGTCAATGCGGGCAATTCCAACGCCTTTACCGGTTATCGCGGGCGTGAGGCGGTCGAACAGATCATGGATCAGGTGGCCGCCCACCTCGACTGCGCGCGCGACGCCGTGTTCGTCTCCTCTACCGGCGTGATCGGTGTTCCGCTGCCCAGGGACAGGGCGCGCGCCGGGGTAGAGGCGGCGCTTCGGGCCGCACCGTGCGGCTGGGAGGAAGCAGCGCAGGCGATCGGCACCACTGATACCTTTACCAAGGGCGCGGGCGCTTCGGCCATGATCGGCGAAACCCGCGTCGCACTTGCCGGAATCATCAAGGGTTCGGGCATGATCGCGCCCGATATGGCGACCATGCTCGGTTACATCTTCACCGATGCCGATGTGGCGCCTGCCTTCCTGCAAGAAGCGCTGGATCGGGCCAACGCGGCGACGTTCTCGTGCATCACGGTCGATGGCGACACTTCGACCAGCGATACGGTGTTGGTGTTCGCCACTGGCAAGGCGGGAAATGCACGGATCGAAGGCTGGGATGGCCCCGGCGCAGATGCCTTTGCCGCGGCGCTTGTCGATGTGTGCCGCAATCTTGCGCAACTGGTCGTGCGCGACGGCGAAGGCGCGCAAAAATTCATCACCATCCGGGTGTCCGGCGCGGTCAGCGATGACAGCGCGCGGCGTGTTGGCCTCACCATCGCCAATTCGCCGCTGGTCAAGACTGCGATTGCGGGCGAGGATGCCAACTGGGGCCGCGTGGTCATGGCGGTGGGCAAGGCGGGCGAACCGGCGGATCGCGACAGACTTTCCATCGCGTTTGGCGGCGTGTGGGCGGCGCGCAGCGGCCTCAGGGTCGAAAACTATGACGAGGCACCCGTCGCAGCGCATCTCAAGGGCGAAGAAATCGATGTCGCTGTCGATCTCGGCCTTGGAACCGGACGCGCGGCAGTGTGGACCTGCGACCTCACCCACGGCTACATCGCTATCAACGCGGATTACCGGTCATGACCGCTGGCCGATTGTCGGCCCTTGACGAGGAAATACGCGATCTGATGCGGTTTGCCGCGCAGCGTTCGATGCTGCCACGCTTTCGCCAACTGGCCGCGCACGAAATCGAAATGAAGGGTAAAAATGATCCCGTCACCATCGTTGACCGCGAGGTGGAAGCATTTTTGACCGAGGCGCTGACCAAGCTTGCCCCGGGCGTCGCGGTGGTCGGCGAGGAAGCTGCCGCTGGCGACGCGGCGGTGCTCGATCACCTGTCCGGCCAGTGCTGGATCATCGACCCGCTCGACGGCACGGCCAATTTTGCGGCGGGCAAGCAGCCATTCGGCATCATCCTTGCGCTTGCCGATGCGGGCCGGGCGGTGGCGGGGTGGATTTATGATCCGATCAAGGACCGGTTTTGCCATGCGCGCGACGGCGAAGGCGCGTTTGTTGACGCAGAGCGCATCGCGGCGCGACCCACCGCGCAACATCGTCCGGTCGCTGCGGTCAGCCGCCTGTTCCTCACCGCCGAACAGGCCGAAGAAGTCGATGCCAGACTTGCCCCGCATTACACGCTGGTCGACATCCCGCGCTGCGCCGCCGAACAATATCCGCGCCTCGCGCTGGGCGAAAACGACGTCTCCAGCTTTGAACGCACCCTGGCATGGGATCATGCGGCGGGCGTGTTGTGGCTCAACGAGGCAGGAGGCAAGGCCGCGCGGCCTGATGGCAGCGCCTACCGGGTGGATGAGGCGGACAGGCCCGGCCTGGTCGGCGCGTCCAGCCCCGCCATCTGGGATCAATTTATCGAGCGGATAACGAACTGACCGGGCGCATTCCTGTGCAGGCGGATGTCTCATGCAAAAAAGCACAAGGCTCCCGCCGCCGCGGAAGCCTTGTGTTTGCGGTTAAAGCTCGCTTTCGAGCCACGCCTTGAGTTGGCCTTTGGGTGCCGCGCCCAGCTTGCGCGCGACCGCTTCGCCATTTTTGAACAGCACCATCAGCGGGATTGACTGCACGCCAATCTGCGCGGCGACATCGGTGTTTTCAGTGATGTCGATCTTGGCGATCCGCACCTTGCCTTCCAGTTCCTCGCTGATTTCCTCCAGCGCAGGGGCAATCATCTTGCACGGCCCACACCAATCGGCCCAGAAATCGACCAACACGGGGGTATCGCTGTTCAGCACATCGGCCTGAAAGCTGGAATCGGTAACTTTGATGGTAGCCATAACTGCAATCTCCTGTTCGCCGGCAAACATAAAAGCGCACGGCCTTGCAATGCAATCTAATGCGTGACCTTGTTCACTCAATAGCCAGCGGCAAATAGCTTTGCTACGTGCTGTCCAATCCGGACTTGTGCGGTGCCAGCAGTTCCGGCGCGAGGTCGAACATGGCCGGGGCATGGGTGTAGAGAACCCCGGCGCGCACCTCACGCCCCGGATAGATTGCCTCCAGCGCGGCAACATAGGCGGCCATCTGCCGCAAAGTCGCCAGCGGGACGGCATCGGCGTTCCTGGGCGGGCGGTGGGTGGTCTTGAAATCCACCACGGTGATGCGCTCATCTGTAATCAGCAGCCGATCTGCCGTGCCAGCTATCACCACCCCGCCCACCCTTGCGGCCAGCGGCACTTCCGCCAGTGCAAGCGGCGAAAACAGCGCGGCAAAATCGGGGTGAGCAAGCACGCCAGTGGCAGCAGCAAGCATTTCCGCTCGCGCCGCATCGGACAGATCGCTCGCCTGTCGTTCCAGCCAGCCGCGCGCAGTCTCCGCCCGTTCGGCCTCAGGCACATCGGGCAGGCGTTCAAGCAGACGGTGGATCAGGCTCCCGCGCCGGGCTGCAATCCGGGCGACACCAGGCGGCAGCGGCGGTTCGCCGCCCTTGTCCTCGCCC
>JBGSKN010000290.1:0-11466 GCA_041741215.1 Erythrobacter sp.
CGCCCTTGCGGGCTCCCTTCGGGAGCCCGTTTGCGTTATCTGCGAGAACATGATCTCCGTCCTGACCAAACGCGCCGATTTTCTTGCGGCGAACTCCGGCACCCGCAATGCGCGCGCCGGGTTTGTGTTGCTCACCCGCCCTAACGATGGGCGGGGCATCCGGTTCGGGATCACCGTCACCAAGAAAATCGGCAATGCAGTGGTGCGCAACCGGATGACGCGCCGGTTCCGCGAATTGCTGCGCGCCGCCTTGCCCGGGCAAGGCCTGCCCGATCACGATCACGTGCTGATCGGGCGCGCTGGCGGGGTAGAGCGCGATTTTGCACTGATGGCCGAAGAACTGACCAAGGCGCTTGACCGTGCGCATGAAGGCAAGGGCGATCCGGCTGGCGGTCGTCGTCCGAGAAAAGGGAATCGCAAACGATGAAACGCATCCTCATCCTGATCGCGCGGCTGTGGCAAATCGGCCCGTCGCGCATTCTGCCGTCAACCTGTCGCTATTCCCCGTCGTGCAGCCAGTACGCGATCGAAGCGATCGGCAAATATGGCGCGTTCAAGGGTGGATGGATGACGACGAAGCGGCTATTGCGCTGCCAGCCGTGGGGCGGGTGCGGGCATGATCCGGTTCCCTAGCCAGGCTTTGGGGGACTGGAAATCGCACTGCTTTAACCCCATAACACACCTTGCATCTCATTCTTTCAGGGCATCATCTTGGACAACCAGCGCAATCTTCTGCTCGCCGTCGTGCTTTCGGGCCTGCTCATTCTCGGGTGGGACGTGGGGATCAGGTATTTCTATCCCGAAGCCGCACAGACCGCTTCCGTTACCGAACCAGGCAGTCCGGCGCAGGCTGGCGCGGCTGGGGGCGCGGGCGACATTGGCAGCGATGCCAGGCCGGGGCAGAAAGTAACGCTCAAGGGCGCGCTCGCCAGCCCTGACCGGGTGGTGATAGACACCCCGCGCGTGGCCGGGTCGATCAACCTTGTCGGCGCGCGGATCGATGACATCGTGCTCAAGGACTACCGTGAGACGTTGAAAAAGGATTCCGGCCCCGTGCGCCTGTTCGCGCCCGAAGGCACGCCGGGTAAGTATTTCGCTGAATTCGGCTTCGTCACCGGCGGGCTGCGCCAACCGTCCACCGCGGTTTGGCAGGCCGACGGGGCCAAGCTGACGCCCGAAACGCCGGTCACGCTGACCCGCACCGATGCCGCCGGAGTGACCTACTCCATCCGCTTCGCGATTGACGCCGATTACATGATTACCGCCGATCAGACGGCGACCAACGCCAGCGCTGCGGCGGCGATTATCCAGCCGTTCGCGCTGATCAAGCGCACCAGCACGAATGCAACGCCCGATCAGTTTGTGGCCCATTCCGGCCCTGTGGGCGTGTTTGGCGGGACGCTGTGGGATCCGCATTCCTATAATGAGCTGGCCGAACTTGGCGGTGAAAAACCCGAAGGCGCGGCCAGTTGGCTCGGCTTTACCGATCAATACTGGCTTGGCGCATTGGTGCCGGGGAATGGCGAAACCGACAGCGTCGGCTTCCGCGCACTCGGCGGCGAACTGTTCCGATCAGACCTGCTCTATGCCGCCAGAACAGTTCCTGCGGGCGGCAAACTGACGCAATCGACCCGCCTTTATGCCGGGGCCAAGGACAGCCTGATCCTCGACAAGTACCAGGACAGCGGCATCACCTATTTCGGCAAGGCGATCAGCTGGGGCTGGTTCGAGATATTCGAAAAACCGATCCTGTGGCTGCTGCGCACCTTGAACGGTCTGGTTGGCAATTTCGGCGTGGCGATCATCCTGCTGACGGTGATCATCCGCGGCTTGATGTTCCCGATCGCGCAGAAGGGCTTTTCCTCGATGGCCTCGATGAAGGCCGTGCAGCCCAAGATGAAGGAAATTCAGGAACGCTTCAAGGATGACAAGCAGCGCCAGCAGCAGGAAATCATGAAGCTGTACAAGGACGAGAAGGTCAATCCCTTGTCCGGCTGCCTGCCCATGCTGATCCAGATTCCGGTGTTCTTCGCGCTATACAAGGTGCTGGTGCTGGCGATCGAGATGCGGCACGAACCGTTCACCTTGTGGATCAAGGATCTTTCGGTGCCCGATCCCGCGCATATCCTCAACCTGTTCGGGATGCTGCCCTATGATGTGCCAGGGTTCCTGGCGATTGGCCCGCTGGCGGTGCTGCTGGGCGTGACCATGTGGCTGACCTTCCGGCTCAATCCGACCGCGATGGATCCGATCCAGCAGCAGATGTTCGCGATCATGCCATGGGTTCTGATGTTCGTGATGGCACCGTTTGCGGCGGGCCTGCTGCTTTACTGGGTGACATCGAACATCCTTACCGTGGCGCAGCAAAGCTACCTTTATTCCAGGCACCCACAACTGAAAGCGGCAAATGCGACGGTGGAGAAGGCGAAGACCTAGCCCGTCATCGGTTCGGGCTGAGCTTGTCGGATGCGTAGCAGGCCGATAGGCCAACCCCTGCACTACCCCGTTGCGGCAGTGTAGAAGAAGGGCAGCCCTTCGACAGGCTCAGCGCGAACGGGAAGTGTAGTATGGACGAAGCAGAACAATCCGCCCGCGAAGAAGCGGCCAGCAAGCTCTTTTCAGGGCCGGTCGATTTTCTGCTGTCCGCACCGCAGCTGCAATTCCTGCCTGATCCGGTGGTGCCCGAAATCGCGTTTTGCGGGCGCAGCAATGTCGGCAAATCCTCGCTGCTGAATGCGCTGACCGGACGGCGCGCGATTGCGCGCGCTTCGGTAACGCCGGGGCGCACGCAGGAATTGAACTTCTTCGATGTCGGCAGGCCCGAGGAAGAACACCCGCTGCCGCTGTTCCGGCTGGTCGATATGCCCGGCTATGGTTTTGCCAAGGCACCGGTAAAGGTCGTGGGCAAGTGGAAAACGCTGGTCAAAAGCTATCTGCGCGGCCGGCCGGTGCTGGCCCGCACGCTGGTGCTGGTCGACAGCCGCCACGGGCTGAAACAGACCGATCGCGACATGATGACGATGCTGGATGAAGCCGCTGCCAGCTACCGCGTGGTGCTGACCAAGGCCGACAAGATCAAGGCGAGCGAGCTGGAATCGGTTGCCAATCGCACCGCCGAAGAAATCAGGAAACACATCGCCGCCTATCCCGAACTGCACATAACCAGCGCCGAAAAAGGCATGGGGATCGCTGCGCTGCGCGCCGCTGTTGTCAGCGATGCTCTGGGTGAAGGCTGGGCGGGATAGCTGTCTGCGTTCGGGGGCACAGCAGGGGGCTGCATTCGCCGCAAATATGGCGCTATAACGCCGGGCATGGACGCTGCCCCGATCTCTGCTTCACCTGCCAGCTCCGGCGCGGCGGCCTACTGCGATCCGCCGCCCTTCACCATCCAAGCGCAGGGGCACAGTTTCACCTTCCATCCCGGCGGCGCGGACCGTCTGACCGCGCTGCTCGGCCTGATCGGCCAAGCGCAGCGGTGTCTGCAGCTGTGCTATTACCTGTTCGACAGCGACACCTCTGGCACGCTGGTGCGCGATGCGCTGGTTGCCGCTGCGGCGCGCGGGGTGTCGGTGCATCTCATTGTCGATGATTTCGGCAATGATGCAGGCACTGCGTTCTTTGAACCGCTTATCAAGGCAGGCGGCACGTTTGACCTGTTTTCACCGCGCTGGAGGACCCGCTACCTGGTGCGCAACCATCAAAAGCTGGTGATTGTCGATGGCGCCTGCGTGATGACGGGGGGCGCGAACGTTTCCGATCACTATTTCAGTCCGCCCGCCGATAATGGCTGGTGCGACCTTTCGGTGATCATCGAAGGCCCGGTGGTGCAGCAGTTCACCCGCTGGTTCGATCTGCTGACTGGCTGGATCAAGGACGAAGCGGCAGGCAACACCGGCCAGCTGCGCGCGCTGCGCGATATGGTCAAGGACTGGGATGGCGGCGAAGGCCCGGTGCAGCTGCTGATCGGCGGCCCGCTGGTGCGGCACGGCCACTGGGCCTGGCAATTGCGCAAGGATCTGCTGGGCGCGCGCAGGCTGGATACTGTTTCGGCCTATTTTTCTCCGCCGCGCAGTTTCCGCCGGCAGATCGCACAGGTGGCGCGCCGCGGGGTGGTGCGGATGATGATGCCGGGCAAATCCGATATCGAAGCCGCGATCGATATGGCGCGAATGCTGTACAAGAAACTGCTGCGCGCAGGCGCGCGGATTGTCGAATTCCAGCCCTGCAAACTGCACATGAAACTGCTGGTGGTGGACGATGCGAGCTATGTCGGCAGCGCGAATCTCGACAAGCGGTCACTGCGCGTCAATGTCGAACTGATGGTGCGGATCGAGGATGCGGCGCTGGCGGCACGCCTGCGCGAACTGATCGATCACATGGAAGCCGCCAGTGTCCCGGTGACGCGCGAATGGTATGCGCGCAAGGCTACGTTGATCAACCGGATGCGCTGGCAGATGGCATACTGGATGTCGCTTGCCGATTACCGGATCAGCCGGGTGGGGGCCGGTTGATCTCCGGATCACGCGGGCACGCAGAACAGATATCCGGCCCCAACCGGTCATGTCACCTTTGCGCGCTGGCTGAATTCATCGCGCTGCCACTCTGCGCTCTCCAGCACCTCTGACAGGTGCCGCGCTGCTTCGGCCATGTCGGCAAAGCGCAGATAGGCTGGCGCAAAACCCAGCCGCAAGATGTCCGGATCGCGGAAGTCGCCAATCACCCCGCGCGCGATCAATGCCTGACAAATCGCATAGGCATGGGGGGTGCAGAACGAAAGCTGGCTGCCGCGCTGATCGCTGTCTGCCGGACTGACAAGATCGAGCTTCAGCCCGAGGGCATCAAGGCATTCGAGGAAAAACCCCGATAGCGCCTTCGATTTCTCCCAGAGCCGCGCAGGCCCGATAGCGGCGATCAGATCGACTCCCACTTCGAGCACGGTCAGGCCGAGGATCGGCGCGGTGCCGCATTGCAATTGTTCGATACCGGGCGCGGGGGTGTAATCGTCATCGAAGGCAAAGGGGGCAGCATGGCCGAACCAGCCTGTCAGTGGCTGCGCAAGGCGCGCATGGTGGCGTTCAGCAACAAACGCAAAAGCGGGCGCACCCGGCCCGCCGCACAGGTATTTGTAACCGCAGCCCACCGCAAAATCCGCGCCCACCGCATTCAGATCCACCGGAACCGCCCCGGTCGAATGCGACAGATCCCACAGCACCAGCGCGCCTGCTGCCTGCGCCGCGCGGGTCAGCGCCGCCATGTCATGCATCGCGCCGGTCTTGTAGTGGACATGGGTGAGCAGCAGCAGCGCAACATCGCCATCCAGCGCCGCAGCCAGCTTGCCGCGTTCGGCCAGCCGCCGGGTTGCCAGCCCCTGCCGTTCCAGCCCGGCAATCATATAGAGATCGGTCGGGAAATTGCCGGGTTCGGACAGGATCACCTTGCGCCCCGGACGCATGGCCAGCGCCGCCGCGATCAGTTTGAACAGGTTCACACTGGTCGAATCGCAGGCGATCACTTCGTGTGGGCTGGCTCCGATCAGCGGCGCAATCTTGCTGCCGACCCGGCCCGCCAGATCGAACCAGCCGGCGCTATTCCACGACCCGATCAAGCCTTCTCCCCATTCCTGTTCCACCGCGCGGGCGATGGCCGCAGGCGTGGTTTTGGGCAGCGCGCCGAGCGAATTGCCATCGAGGTAGATCACCCCTTCGGGCAGGGTGAACCGGTCCCGGTATTCCGCCAGCGGATCGGCGGCATCGTACTCGCGCGCGCGGTCTTGCAGGGTCATGCCAGTTCCCGCAATATCGCGCGCACGGGTGAGGCATCGCCGCCGACAATCGCCAGCGGCAGCGCTATCAACTCGTACCGCCCCGGCGCCACAGCATCGAGCACCAAGCCTTCGAGCACACGGATGTCATGGCGCAGAACGGCAAGGTGCGCATCCATCGTCTTGGATGATTGCGGATCGATCGAAGGGCCATCCAGCCCCACCAGCCGCACCCCCGCCGCCGCCAGAACATCGACGGTTTGCGGCGCAATCGCGGTCGTCCCGTCGGCCCATGCATCGTGTGGGAAGGCATCGAAAGTGCGAAACAGAACCCGCACCGCCCGCGTCAGATCAGGCAGATGCTCGGGCAGAATCAGCGGCCCTGCCCCGCGCGCGTCCACCACCACGCATTCGCCAAGATAAGGCGCAAGATCGACGCTCGCGATATCGGGAGAACCGACGGCATAATGCAGCGGGGCATCGGCGTGCGCGCCTGAATGGGTCGACATGGTGATCGCAGAGACATTGACCGCAGCGCCTTGCGCCATCTGCCACGTGCCCGCTTGCGCAAAGGCCGTATCCCCCGGCCAGATTGGCAGTCCGGCGCGCAGCGGTTGCGAAATGTCCCACAACCGGCGGCTCATATCGCCGTTCTCACGCTCAGAAGTTCGGGGAAGAATGCCTGTTTCAGGACTCCTTCGAGATAGGGCACACCCGCCGTCCCGCCGGTCCCGCGTTTGAAGCCGATGATCCGCTCTACGGTCTTGAGGTGGCCGAACCGCCAACGCTGAAAATGGTATTCCAGATCGACCAGTTTTTCAGCCAACTCGTAGAGATCCCAGTGTTCCTGCGGATCACGGTAGATCGCCGCCCAGGCGGCCTCGACGCTGGAATCCGGCTCGTAAGGCGCGGCCGGATCGCGCGCCGTCGCCTTCGCCGCGATTGGGAAACCACGCCGCGCAAGCAGACGGATCGCGGCGTCGTACAGGCTCGCCCGCCCCAGCTCGGCCTCCAGCCGCGCGGCCCAATCGGCGTTGCCCCGATGCAACCCAACGTGCTTTTCATCGCTCCCGCCCAACATGAATTCCATCATCCGGTACTGCGCCGACTGAAACCCGCTCGATCCGCCCAGAAAAGGGCGGATGCGCGAATAATCATGCGGGGTCATGGTGCTGAGCACATCCCAGCTCTGGATCAGCTGGGTCTGAGCCCGCGCCACCCGTGCGAGCATCTTGAATGCCGGGCGCAGATTGTCCGCTTCAACACATTCGCGCGCGGCGATCAGTTCGTGCAGGCACAGCTTGAGCCATAGCTCGCTGGCCTGATGCACGATGATGAACAGCAGTTCGTCATGCGCATCCGAGCATGGATGCTGCGCCCCAAGAACGCGGTCGAGATCGAGATAGCTCGCGTAAGTCACTTTGTCGGTCATAGCCAACAACCACTAGCGCACGGCGGCAACCAAGGAAACTACCCCTCGATTACGCGGGTTTCGGGATGGTGTTTGTCGATGTGTTTTATGATGATCTTCAGGTTTCTGGTGTTCGAACGGAACACCAGGTCGGCGGCGTCGCCCACCAGCGGAATCACCCCGATCGCGGCGTCGAACAGCACGTTCAGCCCCATCCGCGCCAGCTTCCACCGGGACATGCCCAGATTGCGCGCTTCCCAGACGATATAGGCGCCCATCGCTGTCGCCACGATATCGCCCAGCACCGGAACCAGCCCGATCAGCACATCGAGCCCAATCGGGAAATTCACGCCCGGAATAACAAAGCTGCGTTCCAGAAGCTTTTCCATCGCGGTCACGCGGACGCGGACCGATGCGGCATCGGTGCCGGTCGGCAGTTGCATGGCAATGATTCGCGGCGCTTCGGGGCGGGGTTTGATCGGCGTGGCCATTCTGATCATGTGGTAGGCTGTGACAGCGGGAACAAGGGGTGGAGGCCCCACGGGTTGGCGGTATAGTTCCTGACCGATCCGCGCACCATCGACCAGCGCACCGGTGCCCCCAGCGGAATGAACACTTCGCGGGCGGTCAGCGCCGCATGGGCTTCAACCAGCAAACGCTCACGTGCGGCGGCATCGCGTTCTGTCAATGACTGGCGCACCAGCGCATCAGCCTCGGGCGAGCACAGGCTGGCTTTGAGGCTGCAATGGAACTGGTTGAGATACCAGCGCGGCCCGGTGTAGCGGGCAATCCTGTCGCGCAGTTCAAGATCGGCTTTCTCGCCCGGCTCGGCCCGAATTGCCGTAACGCCGATCAGCGCCCAGGCTTCGGCCAGTTGCCGCATCAACAGATCGCTCCCCGGCCCGGCCGGCAGGGCGACGCGAACCACCGCATCGACCTGCGATTGCGCCGTCCACGCCGCCACCCGTGCAGCAGCAACCCGCCGACGTTCATCAAGCGCGACACCCTCCCAGCGATCCCCGGAATAGGGCGGTGCGGCATAGCTTTCGGGCGGCGCGATCCGGCTGGTCGCCTTCCATCCGCTCAGTCCGAACGGCTGAATCAACCCGGCGCGCCCGAGCGCCATCGACAGCGCCTCTCGCCCGGAGGGGGCAGCCAGCAGACCTTGCTCGCGGCGCACCACCAGACCAAACAGGCCTATCGCCGGATCGACCTGGATCGTCCCGCGCGACAATGGCCCGGTCTCGGCCAGCGGGAAATCGGCAAGGCTGCCGTTCACCACCAGATCAACCTCCCCGCGCGAGAATGCCGCCACGGCGTCGCGCGCCGGCAAGGCCCGAACACTGACGGGGCGCGCGACCTCCTCCCAATCCTCCCGCGCGGGCAAGCCGCGTGTTTCCGGAGGCAGGGCTGTCAGGCGGGCGATCATTCCGCCCTCCTCCCGCGACATCGCCATCGGCCCAGACCCACTGCCGCCTTTTGCCAAGCCGAGTTCAGGTTGGGCGAGCAGCCGCAGAAAATCCGGCATCGGCGCGGTCAGGCGCACTTCGATCACCCGGCCGGTCATAGCGCGAATGTCGCGCACCTTGGCAAAATCGAGGCCGAGCGACGTGCCCTGCAGCCGCGCCAACGCGTCGCGCAGCAAGCGCCGCACCTCGGCCGCGGTGATTTTCTCGCCATCGGGCCACGTGCTGTCCCGCAAGCGGAAGATGTAGCTCATGCCATCATCAGTGACGATCCAGCGTTCCGCCATAGCTGGCACGACCTGCCCGGCCGGGTCTAACGCGACCAGCCCTTCATGGGTTGCGGCCCGCAAATGCTGCGCGGCTGGAGGCAGGCGCACGCCTTGCTGGAACAGGCTTTCGGGCGCGCCAATAATCGCCACCTCGACCGCGCGATCCCCGTTCGAGGGGCCACAGGACGACAGCGCCAGAGCGGCAAGCAGGGTTGACCAGAATCGCATCAACCGCTGACTAGCAGGTTGTAACCCATCGGTCAGCTTGGTGGTTGCGCGGGCCGGCGCGTTGGTTCAGATCTTGCGCAGCATCGACGGCTGCGGCGGCGAAGGGGCGCGGTGAATCCTTGAGGATACCACCAAACCGGCGCTCTGCCCGTCATTCGCCTGAAGCGGGCCACGGGCCTTTTGCGAATCGATTTCGTCATCAAAGGCGATGCCAAACCGGTCATCCTGCACCCACGCGACCGAGCCATTGATCGCGCCGATATTGCGCAACTCGATAACCAGCCGGTGGCCGCGCTGGACGCGCAGATTGCCTTCGCCCATCATCCCGCCGTCGGACAGATTGCGAACCCGCACCCGGTGCGTTTCGGTGCTCTGTTCGATACGGATGTCAGCCAGCAGGAACAGACTGTCGCGCGCAACACTGCGTGTTTCCAAACCCGCCATATCTGGGTCGCCTCCTCAGCCGCAAAAATCGCATGGGCTTTGCGATCATCCTATATGACCGATCCCAAAACGCCATTGGCACTGCGCTGATTGCAGTTAACACAAGGTAAAAAATGCTGGGGCAAGCGCCCGCGATTCAGCAGGCGTCCCATCACGGCACAGGCCGCGAGCCACAATTTACGATCAATCGTCGCGGGAGATTTTTTCGCGCCGCTCGTGCGCTTCCTGCGCCTCAACCGTCATGGTGGCGACCGGCCTTGCGATCAGACGCCGCAGGCCGATCGGATCGCCGGTGACTTCGCAAAAGCCATATTCGCCCGAATCGATCCGGCGCAAAGCGGAATCGATCTTGGACACCAGTTTGCGTTGCCGGTCGCGGGTCCGCAGTTCGATGCCCCAATCGGTTTCGCTGGAAGCCCGGTCGGTCAGATCAGCTTCGCGGATCGGGCCATCCTGCAAGGATTGCAGCGTCTGGCCAGCCGCCGAATGGATCGAGCGTTTCCACTCGATCAGCAGCATACGGAAATAGGCCTTTTGGCGGTCATTCATGTATTCCTCGTCCTCGCCCGGCACATAGTCCGGAGCGATCAGGCGCTTGGCCTTTTCGAGGATATCGATATCGTCAGGCGCGACAGTTGGCATCAAGCCCTCTCATCCCGTGAGCCGCTGGGCTGACCTTCGCGTCCTGCCGCCTGAATATTTTCATTGGCTCGCTTTGTCCCAGCCAGGTGAAGCAATGCGCGCCCTATAGGCAAGGCCCCCTATGGGCACAAGCGGGTTTGGGAATTGATGTGGGGGCAAATGTCATCGGCGCAAAAAGTGCCATCGGCGTTAACCAATTATTGACCATGTTGGCCGAGTTCTGATGCCGGGAAGGCCGTTTGGAAGCGGTCTGGTAAACCGGGGACGACATCATGAATATCATTGCGATCAGCACCAAAGACACGAATGTTTCACGTGAAACACGCGGCGATGCAGCACTTGTCCGCTGGCTGGCGGCGGCAACGGCGGGTCAAGCGGGGGCCTGCTTTGATCTGGGCGTCGCGTTCTCGACCGGCAGCAGCGGCGCTCCGTGTGATCTGATCGAAGCCCACAAATGGTTCAACCTTGCCGCAAGCCGCGGCCATGATGAAGCCGCCTGTTGCCGCGCTGACATTTCCGAGGAAATGACCGCCCGCGAAATCGCCGAAGCCCAACGCCGCGCGCGCCAGTGGCTTGCCGCAGAACGCCAGCACGCCGCATAAGGCGCGTTAGCCGCCCTTTCTGAACGGGATGCGCCCGCCAAGATATTGCTGATCGCTGGCCACGCCTGCGCGTTCGCGTTCGAGAAAATCGGCCACCGCCGCGCGAAAGCCCGGATCGGCAATCCAGTGGGCCGACCACGTCTGCACCGGTTCATACCCGCGCGCCAGCTTGTGCCCGCCCTGCGCCCCGGCCTCGACCCGTTTGAGGCCGCGCGCAATGGCGATATCGATCGCCTGATAATAACACAGTTCAAAATGCAGGAACCGCACGTCGCGGGTGCAGCCCCAGTATCGGCCATACAGCGCATCGGCCCCGGCAAAGTTCAGCGCGCCGGCAATCGCCTCCGCCCCGTCATAGGCGAGGATCAGGATGATCCGGTCGCCCATCCGCTGCCCCAACAGACTGAACGCCGCGCGCGTCAGATAGGGCTGGCCCCATTTGCGTGCGCCGGTATCCTGATAGAACACCCAGAACGCGTCCCAATCTGCCTCGGTGATCTCGCCGCCGGTGATGTGCCGGATGGTCAGCCCTTCGCAGGCGGCGCTGCGTTCCTTGCGCAAATCCTTGCGCCTGCGCGAGGTCAGCGCGCCAAGGAAATCGTCAAAGCTGGCATAGTCGCGATTGAGCCAGTGGAACTGGATA
>JBGSKN010000291.1:0-3448 GCA_041741215.1 Erythrobacter sp.
ACCGCCTGACCGCCACCCGCGATGCCGCGGCAGCGCGGGTCAAGGTGGCCGAAGCGCAGCTGCGCGAACAGCGCGCGCGCAACCAGCGATTGAATATTGTTGCCCCCGCGACCGGTTATGTCCTCGCCCGCAATGTCGAACCCGGCCAGACGGTGGGGGCAGGCTCGCCCGCGCTGTTCACCATTGCCAGCGGCGGGGAGATGGAACTGCTCGCCCAGCTCAGCGAGGAACAGCTCGCCAGTCTGTCGGTCGGCACCATCGCCAGCGTGACCCCGACCGGATCGGAGCAGAGCTTTGCAGGACAGGTGTGGCAGCTTTCCCCGGTGATAGATCAGGCGACCCGGCAGGGCATTGCGCGCATCGCGCTGCCCTTCGCGACTGCGCTGCGTCCGGGCGGCTTTGCCACTGCGCGCATCAATAGCGGCAGCTTCACCGCCACGCTGCTGCCCGAAAGCGCAGTGCTGGCCGATGGCGACGGCAGTTTCGTCTATATTGTCGGTGAAGATAACAAGGCGGCGCGGCGCAGTGTCAAGACGGGCGCGGTGACCAGAAACGGGATCGCCATTACCGAAGGCCTGTCGGGCACCGAACGCGTTGTGCTGCGCGCCGGGGGGTTCCTCAACCCTGGCGAAACGGTCAATCCGCAACCACTCAAAAAGCAACCATCCAAGCAGTAGGTTTTCCGCCCCCGCGCGGCTGAACCGCGTATCTTGGGGGGCTGATAACTGGCAGAACCGCGAAACACAGGCAGAAACATCATGGCTTTACGCGACATCTCAGCCTGGTCGATCCGCAATCCGGTGATTCCGCTGGTGTTGTTCACCGGCCTGCTGTTCGCCGGGATCGTCAGTTTCATGCGGATGGATGTGACCGACAACCCGGATGTCGAATTCCCGGCGGTCAACGTCTCGATTGCCCAGCCCGGCGCTTCGCCGACCGAGATCGAGAACCAGATCACCCAGCGCGTTGAAAGCGCGCTGCGGTCGATCAACGGGGTCAACTCGATCCAGTCGACCGCGCGCGAAGGCAGTTCCAATACCTTTGTCGAATTCGAAATCGGAACCGACCTGATCGAAGCGGTGAACGAGGTCGAAACCGCGATTGACGGCGTACGCGGCAGCTTGCCCGACGGCATTCTTGAACCACAGGTGGGCAAGGTCAACGTGGTCGGCGAACCGATCGGTTATGTCGCGGTGGAAGCCGACGATATGACAATCGAGCAATTGAGCTGGTTCATCGATGATACCATCGCCAAGCGCCTGCTTAAGATTCCGGGCATGGCCGAGGTTGACCGGTTTGGCGGTGTGGACCGCGAAATCGAAGTGATCCTTGATCCGGCGCGGATGCAATCGCTCGGCGTCACTGCATCGCAGATCAACGCGGTGCTGCGCCAGACCAATATCGATGCAGCGGGCGGTCTTGCTGAAATTGGCGGCACCCGACAGTCGCTGCGCGTGCTCGGCAATTCGGACACCGCATTTGCGCTCTCGCAAACGCAGATTCAGCTGGGCGGCGGGCGCACGGTGCGGCTTGCCGATGTCGCCAAGGTGCGCGACGGCTATTCCGAACGCACCTCGATCAGCGAAGTGGGCGGCAAGGAAGTGGTCAACTTCGCCATGAGCCGGGCGCGCGGTTCGTCGGACCTTGCGGTGTATGATGCCGCGCTCGAAGAGATGGGCAAGATCGAGGCTGAGAACGATGGCGTAAAGTTCATCCAGCTGTCGACCAGCACGACCTACACCCGCGGCCAGTATGAATCGTCGATGTGGGCGCTGGTCGAAGGCGCGGTGTTGGCGGTGGTCGTGGTGTTTGTGTTTCTGCGCGATTGGCGCGCGACCTTCATCAGCGCGGTCGCCATCCCGCTATCGGCAATCCCGACCTTCTGGTTCATGGACTTGCTGGGTTTCAACCTCAACTTCCTGTCGCTGCTAGCGCTGGCGTTGGTGGCAGGGGTGCTGGTGGATGACGCGATCGTGGAGATCGAGAACATCGTGCGGCACATGCGGATGGGCAAAACCGCCTATCAGGCAAGTATCGATGCCGCCGACGAGATCGGCCTGCCCGTGGTGGCGACCAGTTTCTGCATCGTCGCGGTGTTCCTGCCGGTCGGCCTGATGCCGGGCGTGTCGGGGCAGTTCTTCCAGAACTTTGGCCTGACCGTGGTGGTCGCGGTGCTGATGAGCCTTGCAGTAGCGCGCATGATCACGCCGTTGATGGCGGCGTACTTCCTGCAGTCCAAGGGCGTTGCCGAACATGGCGAAGGCGCGATGGTGCAATCCTATATGCGCGTGCTCGCCTGGACGCTCGACACCGGGAAAATGGCAGCGCGCCGTGCCGGACTGGAAGGCCCGCACCACCGGATTGTGTACATGTTCGGGCTTTTGCTGGCGGTCATCCTGCTTTTGATCGTCCCGGCGGTCACGATGTTTGAACTGTTCAGCGGTTCGGTAACCGGCGCGTGGAAGGGCCTGATCGGGCTAGATGTGCACAAACAAATCGCCACCGCGGTGTCGGCTGATTCAAGCACCTTTGTGCACAAGCTGGTGGCCAAGATTTTCGAGATTGTGATCGTGCTGCTGGTTTCAGGCCTGTCGTTCTTGGCCGGGTTGCTGGTGTTCCGTGCGATGGAGCTGCCCGCAGGCGGCTCGGGCCGGTTTGCACAAGGTGCGCGCTGGTTGACCGCGCGGTTCTACGATCACCGCGTGTGGATGCTTGGCGTGGGCTGGTTCTCGTTCCTGATCACGATCGTGCTGTTCGGCCAGGCCCCGGCCCAGTTCCAGCCCAGCATCGATGATGAAAACAGCCGGGTTGAAATCGAAATGGTTCCCGGCACCACGCTCGCCGACACCAAGCGGATTGTGAACGGCGTGGCCGAGCGGCTGCGGCAGGAGCCTGAGGTCGAACGCCTGCTCGAACGGATTCGACAGGGTGAAACCTCGTCGATTTTCGTCAAGCTGAAGGAAGACCGGGCTCGTAGCTCGATCGATTTTGAACGCGAACTTGCGCCTGAACTCGCCAAGATTCCCGACGCGCGCGTACGGTTCCAATCGCAAAGCGGCGGGTTTGGCTCGGGCCGCGATATGACCGTGCTGCTTGCAGGTTCCGATCCGGTTCTGCTCGATCAGACCGCGACCCGGCTGGTTGAGGAGATGAAGGGGCTGAACACGCTGGTCGCCCCGCGAATCAGCGCCGATCTCAACCGCCCCGAAATCATCATCACGCCGCGCGACAAGATCGCCGCCGAACTCGGCGTGACCACCGCTGCGCTGTCGCAGACGATCCGCATCGCCACGCTGGGCGAGATCGAACAGAACGCGGCGCGCTTCTCGCTGTCTGATCGGCAGGTGCCCATCAGGGTGCGCCTGTCCGAAGAGGCGCGCACCGATTTCCGAACGATTGAAAACCTGCCGGTGCAAACTGCCACAGGCGGCTCCGTGCCATTGAGCCG
>JBGSKN010000292.1:0-1845 GCA_041741215.1 Erythrobacter sp.
GCGGCCGCGATTGCGGCGGGCACGCAGCACTTTGCGGCCACCTGGGGTCGCCTTGCGCGCGAAGAAACCGTGGCGACGTGCGCGCACGAGATTGCTGGGTTGGAACGTCCGCTTCATATCATCCTCGAAAAGTTATCGGCACACCGGCAAGAGCAATCTCGCACAGGCACCGACCAGAGCCGCAAACCGCGACCAGGATCAGGCGCGGGCGCTTATGGGAAAGCCAATCGTGAGTCAAGCAAGGGCGCGTCAATCACAGCCAGATTCGCCGGGGCACGATCGGCATAAACAAGCCGCGGCGCTGCCAGACCATCAGCGTGCACCGCCCACTTCATTCGCGCCGCATCAACCAGTGCCTTGCCAGAACGGGCCAATGCAAGCCGCAGCACCGGTTCAAGTTGCGGCGGAATCGCGCGGGCCGGAGCGGCGCGTGGAACGATCCAGCGCGCCATCTCTGCGCCTTCCAGCCACAATGCGCCCGCATGCGGCACCGAATTGGTCATGGCATAAAACCCGCGCGCTTCATCAGCCGTCATTCCCATTTCGGCATAGTAATCGAGATAGAGGCGATTTTCCGGCGCATCGGGCGCGAAATCGGCTGGCTCCCGCCCGTTCTCGTCGCGCCACGAATGCACTGCGAACAAGGCGCCCGGCGCGATGGTTCGGCGGGTTCCGGCAAGGAACAGTTCGACCGCGCCTGACCGCGCCGATCCGCCACCGGGCACATGGGTTGCGAGCCCCGCAGCGCGGATCGCCCGGCCAAGCGCAAGATTGGCAAGGTCATTGCTGGTGCCCGGTGCATCGGCAAATTCGATCACTTCAAGCCCCGGATGCGCCGCCAGCATTGCTGCAAACGCATCGGGAGAGGCGGCATCGGTGCTGGCCACCAAGGCAGCGCGGCGTTCATCCAGCACACGGAACGGACCGAATTGCGCCCGGTATTCCTGCCCGCGCGGCTGCGTGCGCGCGAGGCCCGCGATAAAGCGCACCGGCTCGGCCCGGACGGTTTGCGTGATGGTGACATTGCCGAAGCTGGAAACGGTTGTGGTGGAATCGAAAACCGCTGGTGCAATCGCGGATGGGCTATCATCCACCCGCACCCATTGGCCGGTGGCGGGATCCCATTCTTCGACCCAGCTTACGCTCGCCACCACGCGCGCGCCGCCCCAGCCGGATTGCGCCAGCGCTGCGCCGCCGGGCAGCAGCAGCGTGAGCGCAGCAAGAAAAAGGGCGAGTGTGCGGGACATGCTGGGCACCATCGCCCCGCGCGCCTTCCCGAATTGCCAAGATTTATGCTTTCAAAATCCCTTAACCTCTCACCCAAGCCGCTCGACAAGCTTCTCTGAACTCTGCACAATCGCCGGTCAGGGGCGGGATAAAGGGCAAATAAATGGTCGCGCTGGTACGAACGGTTGCCTATCTGGGGCTGGAAGCGCGCGGTGTGGAGGTGCAGTGTCAGGTCGCGCCCGGTGTGCCGCGCTTCACCGTGGTCGGGCTGCCCGACAAGGCGGTAAGCGAAAGCCGCGAACGGGTGTAATCGGCGCTGTCGGCGATGGGCCTGGCGTTGCCGCCCAAGCGGATCACCATCAACCTTTCGCCCGCCGATCTGCCCAAGGACGGGTCGCATTACGACCTGCCGATTGCGCTGGCGTTGCTGGCGGCGATGGGCGTGACCGATGCCGAACAGCTGGGCGACTGGATCGCGGTGGGCGAATTGGCGCTTGATGGCCGGGTGGTTGCCAGCCCCGGCGTGCTGATCGCTGCGCTGCATGCCAGCGAGGCGGGCGTTGGCCTGATCTGTCCCGCCGAACAAGGTCCGGAGGCGCGCCGGGCGAGCGGGGTGCC
>JBGSKN010000293.1:0-2206 GCA_041741215.1 Erythrobacter sp.
GGTCTGCACCGGTTCCGAAACGGATTCGCGCGGGATGATGCCCGGCGCCTTCACTTCGACGCGGCTGCGCTTTTCGGCGACGATCGGGCCCTTGCCGTCGATCGGGTTGCCGAGCGCATCGACCACGCGGCCGAGCAGGCCCTTGCCGACCGGCACGTCGACGATGGTGCCGGTGCGCTTGACGACATCGCCTTCCTTGATCTCGTTGTCCGAGCCGAAGATCACGACGCCGACGTTATCGGCTTCAAGGTTCAGGGCCATGCCCTGCACGCCGTTGGCGAACTCGACCATTTCCCCGGCCTGCACCTTGTCGAGGCCGTGGATGCGGGCGATCCCGTCACCCACCGACAGCACGGTGCCGGTTTCGCTGACTTCGGCTTCGGTGCCGAAATTGGCGATCTGGTCCTTGATGACCTTGGAGATTTCTGCGGCGCGGATTTCCATGGGTAGTGTCCTTTAGGCCTTCACGGGCGTTTTTTGGGGCTTACGCCTTCATGCTTTGGGCAAGCGAGTTGAGACGGGTGCGGATCGAGGCATCAATGCGCTGCGATCCGATGGTGACGATAAGCCCGCCGAGCAGGTCGGGATCGACCGAGGCGGTGAGCATGACAGTGCGACCTTCGCGTTGCGTCAGCTTGGTCTTGAGCGCGGCGAGCTGGTCGCTGCTGAGCGGGTGTGCGCTGGTGACCGTAGCGGTCACTTCGCCGCGCTGCGCTGCGGCAATCGCCTTGAACGCGGCGATGATCGCGGGCAGCTTGGCCAGACGGCGGTTGCCGGCCAGCACGCCGACAAAATTGGCGGTCAGCGTGGAGAGACCCAGCGCCTTCACCACTCCAGCCATCGCCTTGGCCTGCACATCGCGGGCCAGTTCGGGATTGGTGGTCAGCGCTGCAAGATCGGCCGATTCGCCCAGCGCAGCGCTGAGCGTTTCGAGATCGCTCTCGACCGCGGTGACGCTGCCGTGTTCGACAGAGAGATCAAACAGGGCCGAGGCATAGCGACCAGCCAGGCTAGCCTTGATACCGGCGGAAATATCCACGCGCTTGCAATCCTCTCGGAAGCTTCAAAGGGGTAATGCTTGGGCCTTGGGAGTGGGGGAGGCGCAAGGCCCTCCCGTCAAGGTTGGCGCGCGCCTAGCAATTGATTCTCGTCGGTGCAAGCCGCAGGGCGGGATTCTCTGGACAGGGCGCTGCCTGCGCGACAGATAGCGTGCCAAACGGCGGCAAGCCGCAAGGGAGAGGTTCTATGGAAATGAACGCTTTGGCCCCGCGCTGTGGGGTCGAGATCGCGGGCGTATCGCTGGCGGATTGCAGTGTGCAGGAGATGGCTGCGATCAAGGCGGCGGTCCACGAACACGGCGTGGCAGTGTTCCGGAACCAGGATTTCGCGCCCGAAGATCACATCGCTTTTGCGCGAGGCTGGGGTGGAATCGACCTCAATAGCTACTTTCCGCTCGATCCGCGCTGGCCCGAGATCGCACTGGTGGCCAAGGCGCCGGAGCAGACCACCAATATCGGCGGGGCGTGGCACACTGACCATTCCTATGACCAGATCCCCGCGATGGGCTCGATCCTGGTCGCCCGCGTGCTGCCGCCTGCCGGGGGTGACACCCTGTTCGCTCACATGGGCGCGGCCTATGATGATCTTCCTGAGGAAGTGAAGGCGCAGATTGCTGGACTCAAGGCATTCCACACCGCCGATCATGTCTACAAGGAAGGTGGGCTCTACGCCCAGACCGATCAGGGCGGGAGCCTGCGCGGGCAGGATCTCACCACGGGCGCGGTGCACCCGGTGGTGATCCGCCACCCGGTGACGGGCCGCAAGCTGCTCTATGTCAATGGCGCCTTCACCATCAATTTCGTCGGCCAGACCCGCGCGGAGAGCCTGCCTCTGCTCGGCGAATTGCTGGCGGCGGCGTTGCGTGACGACAACCAGTGCCGGGTGGTATGGGAGCCGGGCACGATCGCGATCTGGGACAACCGGACCACGTGGCACAACGCACTCAACGATTACCACGGCCACGCGCGCGAGATGCACCGGATCACGCTGAGCGGCGAGGCGCTGGCGGCTTAAAGCGCTCAGTCCGCTAAGGCTAAGGCGTTCTGCCTGCCTTGGCTCCGCAGCTGTAAACCAACCGCTCATTGGGGCGCTCGGGCAGTTTGGCGATCAGTGCCGACTGTTGCTCTCCGAGCGTGCGCGCCGCGTC
>JBGSKN010000294.1:0-2954 GCA_041741215.1 Erythrobacter sp.
GCTGCGCGGCTGGCAGTGGTGCCGATGGTGCTCGAAGCGCGCGCGCTGGATGTGACCCCGGCAACGCGCGAACGGGTGCTGGCGGCGGGCGATGGCGGCGGCGCAAAAATCCTAGCGCGCATCCTTGACGACGAAATTCGCCACGTCGGATTCGGCACAAAGCACTTTTTGCATTGTGCCAAAATGATGCACGAACGCCCCGAATCCCTTTGGCAGAACCTCGTAAAACAGCACTTTCGCGGAGGCATTAAGCCGCCATTCAACGACTCGGCGCGTCTTGCAGCCGGTTTGTCGCGCGAATTTTACACAGCGATTGCACATTAACGACCGCCCCGCATAACCACCCCCCAACAACAGGCGCGCAACAGACGTGCCGGAATTTTCCAACGGCAACAGCCGCAATCGGGAACCGGGTCAGTTATGAAATTTGCCGTGCGCCACCTTATCAAGCTTGCAGCTACGGCCTGCGCTGCGTTCATGGTTTCCGCCGCGTCACCTGCTTTTGCCAACACCGCCAATACCAATGCCAGCACCGACATCGTCGAACCCTTGCGCGAAGCGCGGGGCGATGAGGCCGCCAACAGCGATCAGCGCTTCAAATCGCTGTTCGCCGGATGGACCGCGCTGGAACGCACCACCCCGACGCTGGGCATGGGAGCCGACACAACCGCTTTTTCCTCGCCAATTCCGCAGCGCGCAATTTCGGTGCCATCGCGCATGCCGCTCGAAGGGGCGCAGCTGACCAGTGGTTACGGGATGCGCACGCATCCGGTTCTGGGTGGCCGCCGCCAACATCAGGGAATCGATCTCGCCTCGCCGACCGGAACCCCGGTTTACGCCACGGCTGATGGCGTGATTGGCCGGGCCGACTGGTATTCAAGCTACGGCCTCTTCATCAGCGTCAACCATGGCGCGTCGATGGAAACCCGTTACGCCCACCTGTCGCGGCTCGCGGTTGCGGCGGGTGACAATGTCAGGAAGGGCGATCTGATCGGCTATGTCGGATCGACTGGCCGTTCGACCGGGCCGCACCTGCATTACGAAGTCCGTGTTGATGGGCTTGCAGTCAATCCGATTCCGTATATGGTAGAAAGCGAAGCACAGCTCGCCTATGTGCGTGACCAGAGATTGACCGGTCAGGGCGGCGAGTAAGCCTGCGAAATTGCCCACGCAAGTGGGCCGGACATCGGAGAGGGTGTCTGATCATGGCGGCGGGTTTACCCGCCGCCTTTTTTTGCGCGCGCGCCGCTTAGGCCCCCGTTTAAGCCGCCGTCCCACATGCGCGCAGGCCCCCGCCCAGATAGCCGCAAGATGGGTGGCATTTTTCATACCTTTTTTGCTTGCGGGGCAGCCGCGCGCAGTCCAATTTCCCGCGCAAGCCCGACGGCGCGAGATGATTGCGTTGCGGCAGGGAGAGACCGAAATGACCATGCACCCGATCGCGCACGCCGCGACCCGTCCCGATCATCCCGCGGTGATCATGGCCGGATCAGGCGAACAGATCAGCTATGGCCAGCTCGACCAATCTGCGAACCGGTTTGCGCAATTGCTGCGCGCGCGCGGGCTGATGCCCGATGATGCCTTTGCGGTGCTGCTTGAAAACTGCATCGCATATTTCACCCTGATCTGGGGTTCGCAGCGCGCGGGCACGATGCTGGTGCCGATTTCATCGCGGCTGACCGCGTCCGAGATTGCCTATATCCTCAAAGATAGCGGGGCAAAGTTGCTGGTCACCTCGCGCGATTTTGATGCGGTGATGGGCGATGTTCGGAGCGATTGCCCGGATATTGAAGTGCTGGTGGTGGACGGCAATAGCGGTGATGATTTCGGCGCAGCGTTGGCCGCCTGTTCGCCCGAGCCGATCGCCGATCAACGCGCCGGGGCGACGATGCTCTATTCCTCAGGCACCACCGGAAGGCCCAAGGGCATCCGTCCCGCTCCGCCCGAAAATCCCGATCCGCAGGCGCCGATACCGTTCCTCGGCCTTGCTACCATGGGCGCAGGCATGCCCGCCGACGGGTCGATGATCTATCTCTCGCCCGCGCCGCTCTATCACGCTGCGCCGCTGGCTTGGGGATCGGCGGCGCAGCGGCTGGGCGCAACGGTGGTGGTGATGGAGAAGTTCGACCCCGAAAGCGCGCTCGCCGCAATCGAGAAATACCGCGTCACCGATAGCCAGTGGGTGCCGACCCATTTCGTGCGGTTCCTCAAACTCGATCCGGAAATCCGCACGCGCTATGATCTTTCCAGCCACAAGCGCGCTTTGCACGCGGCAGCGCCGTGCCCTGTGCCGATCAAGCGCGAGATGATCGAATGGTGGGGGCCAATCGTGAACGAATATTATGCCGGGTCCGAAGGGATCGGGATGACCATGATCCATTCGCCCGACTGGCTGGCGCATCCCGGCAGTGTCGGACGCCCGATCCACGGCATTCTGCACATTTGCGGCCCCGAAGGCGAAGAAGTGCCTGCTGGCCAGGACGGCCTGATCTATTTCGAAAACGCCCTGCTGCCGACCTACCACAATGATCCCGCCAAGACCGCCGAGGCGATGCACCCGAAAGGCTGGATGACGCTGGGCGATATCGGCCATCTGGATGCTGACGGCTTCCTGTTCCTGACCGACCGCAAAAGCCACATGATCATTTCCGGCGGCGTGAACATCTACCCGCAGGAGATCGAGAACCTGCTTGTCACCCATGACAAGGTGATGGACGCCGCAGTGATCGGTGCGCCCTGCCCCGATCTGGGCGAGAAGGTGGTGGCGGTGGTGCAGCCCAAGGACATGGCCGATGCAGGCGAGGCATTGGAGGCGGAACTGCGCGCCTTCCTCGGAGCCAGCCTGTCCAGGATCAAAATGCCCAAACTGTTCGATTTCCGCCCCGATCTGCCGCGCGAGGCCAATGGCAAGCTCTACAAGCGCGAATTGCGCGATGAATATGCGGCGAAGGCAA
>JBGSKN010000295.1:0-2139 GCA_041741215.1 Erythrobacter sp.
CTGCACGCCGGGTTTGCGGCGGGATTGCTGGCGCTGGCCGGGTGCAACCCCGCCCCATCATCGCCGCCCGATGATGCCGCCGCTCGCGCAGGCGCGCAGGCGAAACTTGGCCTGATGACAAGCCTGCCGCTCTATTGGCCGCTTGGGGCGGAGGTGGCCGATCTGGCCGCCGGAAATGCCGCGATGCCGTGGCAGCGCCAAGCGATTGCGGCGCGCTACGCGATTGTCCCGCTCGACACGCTCTCGCCCATTTCCGCGCCGCTGTCCGACGTGCCCGACATTGACCCGCTGGCCGGGATTGCACGTCTGGCGGTGATCCAGCCGCGCGGATTGTCGCCAGCCGATAATGCCGCGCTTGATCTTTGGGTGCGGCGTGGGGGGCGATTGCTGCTGGCGCTCGATCCGGCGTTGACGGGGGATTACGACGTGCCGCTGGGCGATCCGCGCCGACCGGTTGATTCGGCGCTGATTCCGCCCGTGGCTGCGCGCTGGGGGCTGGCGATCAGTTTTGACGAAGGACAGGAACCCGCGGTGACAACCAAGCGGCTGGGCGGCGCGCGATTGCCGCTGGCATTGCCGGGGCGCATTTCCATCACAGATCCCGGCGCGGCTGATTGCATGCTGATCGCCGCAGGGGCAGCGGCAAGCTGCCGGGTGGGCAAGGGCCGGGTGACGGTGCTGGCCGATGCCGCGCTGTTCGAACATCCCGAACTGGCGGGCGACAAGGGCGCGGGCCTGCTTGCGGTGCTATCCGGGGCGCTGGAATAGCCCGCTTGGGGAAATCGCGGGAACGGCCAGACTCGGAGTCGCGCCACTCGGCAAAAACCACCACAAACCACCCGTTTGACGGGCATTTTGCGCCGAAATACCGCGTCAACCGCCCGGTCTGGCTGCGTCCGGATATTGCTTGAACGATAATAAAAACAATGAGATAGCAAGTTATCCCGCATTTTCCCGTAAAAATCCCTTCCATCCCCGCGCCTTCCCCGATATTACCGGGGCCTATCAGACATGCTTGTTCGCACCGCGCCCAGGGGATGGGTGTTGGCGCACCGCCCGCGCATGCGTGGCGGCGGGGAAGAAGGCGTGTTGCATCGGGTTGAGAGGGGAACAACGAGGGTGTCTGCTTTTGGAGGATATAGCGGGCAAGCCTTCTCGCCTTCGGGCGACAAGGGCCGCTTTGTCCTGCCTCCCGCCTTCCGCAAAGCCGTAAAGGAAAGCTCTGGCGGCAACCGCATCCTGTGCCTTGCCGCGCATGACCGGTTCGATTGCCTGATCGGTTTCGGCTTGTCGCGCAAAGACATGCTCAACCAGCAGCTCGAACGCGAAGAAGAACGCGCGATCCGGCTGGGTCTTGCCGATTTTGATCGCGATGTGCGCGCCCAGCAATTGTTCGGCTTTGAACAATTGCCCTATGATGACAGCGGGCGGTTCGTGATGCCCGAACACCTGCGCGATCTCGGCAAGGTCGGTGATGGGCTGTATTTTCAGGGCGCGGGCGAGTTTTTCTTTGTCTGGAACCCGGAGCAGCTCGCGCGGATGGACGCCGCTTGGAAGGGCGCGCAGGCCGCTTGCGCCAAGCTGATCGCCGCCGCCAGAAAAGGGGCCGCGTGATGATCGAAGCCCCGCATATTCCCGTGCTGATTGACGAAGTGATCGCCGCGATCAGGCCCGCCCCCGGGATGACCATTGTCGATGCGACCTTTGGCGCGGGCGGATATACGCGGGCGCTGCTGGAAGCGGGCGCGCAGGTTCACGCGTTTGATCGTGATCCCGATGCGATTGCTGCCGGGCAGGCGATGGTTGTGCAATATCCCGGCCGCCTCGCGCTTCACCCGGCGCGGTTTTCAGCGATGCGCGATGAATTGGCGCGGCTGGGCATTGCGCAGGTCGATGCCGTGGTAATGGATATCGGCGTTTCCTCGATGCAGCTCGATCAGGGGGCGCGCGGCTTTGCCTTTTCGCATGACGGCCCGCTCGATATGCGGATGAGCCAGGACGGCGAAAGTGCGGCGGATTTCCTCAACACCGCTGATGAAGAAGCGATCGCCAATGTGCTTTACCGCTATGGCGAAGAACGCCAGTCGCGCCGGGTCGCCCGCGCGATTGTCGCCGCGCGCCCGCTGGGCACCACAGGCG
>JBGSKN010000296.1:0-18647 GCA_041741215.1 Erythrobacter sp.
CCAGACCACCGGGATCAGCAGCGCAGGCAGTACGCCGCCGACCACGAATACGGAACGCCAGCCGAAATCGGCGATGAGTACCGCCGAAAACATCCCGCCGACAATCGCGCCGACCGGATAGGCGGTCTGCAGCAGGCTGACCGCGAGGGCCCGGCGAGCTTCTGGCGTGTATTCGGCAACGGTTGCGGTCAGCCCGGCGAGCATCGCCCCGATACCGAGGCCAGAAATCACGCGCGTCGCGGCGAGCACATAGAGGCCGTTCGACACTGACGAGGCGAGCATACCCGCGCTGACCAGCGTCAGGCTGATCAGCACGACCGGGCGCCTGCCGATCCGGTCGGCAAGCGGCGCCAGGAACAACGAACCGACCATCATCCCGGCAAGCCCGGAACTGAACAGCAGCCCCAGTTCTGCCGGGGCCAGGTTCCACGCCTTGGCGATTGCCGGGCCAGCGAAGGAGATGACCAGCACATCGAAACCATCGAGCATGTTGATGAAGATGCAGATTGCGACGGCGAATACTTCCGCGCGCGTCATGCGATCTTCAGGGATAGTTGCCGCCAATGTCATGAAGTGCGCCCTTTGCCCTTGGCTATTGAAAAGAAATCGAACCAGTCAGATTGCGCCCCGCCGTACCGCTTCTCGATACGGACATCGAGCAAATAGGGCCGCTTTTCTTCGCGGATTGCGCGCGCCGTCCGTTTCAGCACAGCAGCGAGCTTGGCAGGGTCATCCACGCTTTCGCCCTCGACGCCATAAGCCTTTGCCAGTGCGACATGGTCGATATCGGGATGGCCGAGGTTTACCCCTGGATAATGGCCGGTTTCGGCGGCGCGGCGGCCATACCAGTGGAGGAAGCGCCGGTTCGACTGATATTGGCCATTGTTGAACACCACAATGCCGATGGGCACTTCGTATCGGGCGGCGGTCCATAGCGCCTGCACCCCGAAATTGAGCGCACCATCGCCGGTCAGGCACCAGGTTTCGCGCTGCGGATTGCCGATCTTTACGCCGATTGCTGCGGCGACCCCCCAGCCAAGCACGCCGCCGGTGGTATCGAAATTGCGCCTGCGTTGGCCTATCGGCTGGCGGTGATCGATATCGAGATAATAGCGCAGATACTGGTCCGAACTGACCACTTCGGAAACCACGCAGGCATCATCCGCCATGACCGCGTTCAATTCTCGCATCAGGCGGCTCGTGGCTATGGGCCGATTACCGGCTTCGCGCTCGGCAATTGCGTCCAGATCCTGGCGCCGCTTGACCGATGCAATGGCGATGGCCTGCCGCCGCGCGGTCATCGCTCCGTTTGGCTTTCCGCGCCGAAGCAATTCCGCCATCACGGCGCTGGCGGTCGCGCGCATTCCGGCAACGGCAGCGATATCGACCGGGTAATTGCGTCCGACCTCACCTTCGTTGAGGCCGGTGTGGATGGTTACGGCGCCGGGCGGGATCGGCGGTGACTTTGCCTTGGCGCCATGTTTGAACATGTGCCCGCCCAGGCTCCAGAAGCAGTCGATGCGCGCAGCAATTGCCGGATCGTCACCCAGTTCGCCAAGATAGGCCGGATGCGTTGTCGGAAAGATCAGCGGCACCTTTGGCGCGGTCATCACCGAGGCGCCAATATGTTCGGCAATCGCGGAAATTTCGGCGCTGGCATCCCAGCGTATTGCCTCGTTGCCGACAAACAGTGCAGGCATTTGCGCAGCCGAAAGCGCATCGGCAATCCGCGCGACATGGCTTTCAGGTGGGACCACGTCATAATCGATCATGGACCGTGATCGCGGCACGATTGCGGTTGGCGGCAAAGGCTTTTCGAGGAAGTCCTTGGATACGGTGACAAAGGCTGGTCCGCCCGGCGGTGCCTCGGCCAACAGGAAGGCGCGGCGCATCACTTCGGGGATCGTGGCCGGGTCCATCACATCCCAGATCCACTGCGTATAATCCCGCGGCAGTTCGTGCAGATTGACCGCCTCCAGAAAGCCGTCCTGCCCCCGAAAATCACTCGACTGGCGGCCAGTCATGATTACGGCGGGCACGCGGTCACGCCAGGTGTTGACCAATTGGCCCAGCGCATAGGCGGCACCTGCCACTGAATGCAGCTGGACAAAGGGTGTGCGCCCGGTTGACCGCGAATAGCCATCGGCCATCGCCATGGCTGCGGATTCGTGCAGGCTGGTGCAGTAATTAAGCTGCTTTCGGTCAATCAACGCATCGAGAAATCCAACCTCCTCCGATCCTGCCAGGCCAAACACATAGTTTACGTCCCATTCGATCAGGAATTCGGCCAACGCCTCGCCCCCGGTCAACCCTTCGACAATTCGGGCTGATCCGGGCGAGGCGGCGGTAGCCGGAATGTCGAGCGTTTCGGCCAATGCCGATGCGCCCGCCACCGACATTCCGCCTGCGGTCATCGTGCCAATGAAAGCCCGCCTGCCGATCTTGTGGTCCAGCAAATCCTTGGAAGCTGAAAACATTATGCCTTACCGCCCTTGCTAAGATCAGTAACGCAATCGCGCCTTTAATGCGATCGTTCGGCTTTCCTCGGTATTGGCGAACCTGCCGCCACCGCCAAACGCATTGATCGCGGTGGTCGCATCATCGAAAGATCGGGTGAACTTGTTGGTCAGATTGCGCCCGACCAGCGATACCGACCAGCGATCGCCTGCCTCGGCCAGCGTCAGGCTGGCGTCGAACTTGTGGAAGGAATTCTGGACCGAGCGCGGATCGTTGTCGACGGCCAGAACGTGGTCATCGACGAAGTACCAGCGCCCGGAAGGCCGCAGTTCAAGAGCGCCGCCCAAGGGAATGGTATATTCCGCATCGGCGGTGAAGGTCCATTCAGGTGCGCGCGTGGTCGGCGCGCCCGACAGGTCCTGCACCAGTTGGTTGGCACTGTTGGGCACGCAGCCTTGCGCGGCGGTTTGTCCGGTAAAGCAGGGCGCATTTTCGAACCTTGTGTATTGCGCATCAAGGTATGACCCGACGAGTTTCACGGTGAACTGATCCGTCAGATCGAAGCTGCTGTCGATCTCGACCCCCTTGGCGCGTGCCTTGCCCGCGTTGCTGATGATCTGTGCGATCACGGTCGGGTCGTTTTGCGAAACCTGTAAATCGTTGATCTGCGTGTAGAACGCAGTCCAGTTGAACCGGATGCGGCGATTGGAAAATTCATGCTTGCCGCCGAATTCATAATTGATCGAATCTTCGGGTCCGAAGGCAAAGACCTGTTCCAGCAGTGCATCCTGGAAGCCGCTGAGCAGGTTGAATGCGCCGCTCTTGAAGCCGGTCGCGACAGAGGCATAAAACATCGTGCGCTCGATCGGCTTCCACCGGACGCTAGCGTTCCACGAAATGTCGTTGTCGCTCAGCGAGCCTTCGACATCGTGGCAGATGCGGAATCCGCCGCCGCCGCATCGCGCGCCTTCGTTATCGGTCGTGTAGATGGTGAAATTGGTTTGCTGCACCGTGCTGTCGCGTTCCTCGTGCGTATAGCGCGCGCCGCCGGTGAGCGATATCGTGTCGGTTGCATTCCAGGTCAGTTCTCCGAACACCGAGATGCTGTCGGTATCGAGCGAGGCCAGCTGCCGGCGACGCAGCGGGCCACCGTTGGCGGGCGCATCGCGGAAATCGGAATCCTGCACAAAGTCGATCTTGTTGGTAACGAACACCGCACCGAAGATGAAATCGACCGGGTTGCGTCCGTTCGATACCGCCCGGAGTTCCTGCGAGAATTGTTCGTAATCCTCGACATTGTTGATGGTTCGCTGGTCAAGCGGTGACAAATCGGAATCGAACTGGTCCGAAATCGTATATTCCTGGTACCCGGTAAGTGAGGTGACGGTGAAAGCGTCAAAATCAAAATTGAGTGTGAAGCCCAGCATATTCGATTCGAGGCTGAACGGTTCGCCAACCTGCTGACCGGCAAAGAAGTTCACATTGACGTGGCTGCCGTTGATTGTGCAGTCATCGCCGATTGCCGCCAGCACTGCGGCAGGGTTGTTGCAGAACGAAAGCTCGCGCGCATTGCCGCTGCGGTCAAAATCGCTGCGTTGCCACAACAGTTCCGCCGTCACCCGATCGGAAACATCTGCCTCCACTATGATGCGGGTGGAAAGATCTTCCACCGATTGGGCAAAGCCGCCGACCGCGGTGTTGCGGATGGTGCCGTCGCGGTCTTTGTAATTAACCGCCAGGCGGGCGCGGACCCCTTCTGTGATCGGGCCGGACACCACCGCTTCGACCTCGTACCCTTCGCGGTCTTCGAAATCATAACTGGTGAACAGCGACGCCTCGAGGGTGTCGGTCGGCTTGTTGGGGGTGACGTTGATCGCGCCGAGCGAGGTATTCTTCCCGATGATCGCGCCTTGCGGACCGCGCAGAACTTCAACTTGCCCAACATCCATGAAAGCGGACCGGCCCAACCGGCTGCGGGAGGCAAAGAATCCGTTGAATACCTGGCCAACAGCAGGTTCGAAATGCGGGCCGGAGCCCACCGTTCCAAGCCCGCGCATCACCAGAATATCGTTTGCGCCGGTCGCGTTCGAATAATGGAAATTGGGAATGGTTGCCGAAAGCGTCTGAATATCGACAAAGCCCCCAGTCTGCAGCGCCGGGCCCTGAAACGCCTGGATCGATGCCGCAACGTCCTGCAGGCTTTCAGCCCGCTTGCGCGCGGTGACTATAATCTCACCTTTTGCCGGCCCAGCTTCCGCGCCTGAATCAGCATCTCTGGCGGCATCGGCAGTTTGTGCCTGTGCCTGAGACGACATACCGAAAATGAAGGCAGCGGAAAGCAATAATCCCGTTCGCGCCCGATCAATCCTGGCCATTTCTTCCTCCCTGGTTCGCGCTATTTTCCTCATCGGTCGGGCTTCCAAGCCTCGCAACCAAACCCCGTTCCCGGACAAGAGCATTTGACCGGAGATGATGACATTAAGTCATAATGCGGGGATATGGGGAAGGGACAAAAGTTGACTTCATCGGTACTTTTGGAAAGTTGTGTGTCAATGGCGTTGCCGCTGCGGCATTTCTGCATAACCATGTCCGCAGGGCCGGGAGTCCGAACCAGCGCCGCCTGAAGGACAATAAATTGCATGTGGAAATTTGTGACAATCAGCACCTTGCAGAGTGCGCGCGTGATTGATCGGTACAAATCGAAAATTTTCAGTAAAATGCCAAAGGGCTTGTCCCATGGCAATTGACAGGATTGTCTGCATTACCGGCGCGGCATCGGGAATAGGAGCGGCAACCTGCCGCAGGTTTCAGGCCCTGGGCGCCTATGTTATCGGGCTGGACATCAATCCGGCGCCCGATTGGGTCGATGATCATATCGCGCTCGATCTGGCTGATCCGGCGTCGATTGCCCGTGCGGCCAGCCGCCTCCCGCCAAAAATCGATATTCTGTGCAACGTTGCGGGCATTCCGCCTTGCGATAATGCAGAGCGGGTTCTCAGGGTCAATTTCTTCGGTACCCGGCACTTCACGATGGCTGCGCTCGGCCATCTGAGCGAAGGTGCCGCGATCATTAACGTCGCGTCAATGGCGGCGATGCGTTTCAGCAATGACGTGGAGCGCACGCGCGCGGCATTGCGGCTTCCGGTGGAAGGTTCGCCCGCCGAGCTTGCAGCATTTCTCGATCAGCAGGGCATTGGCGCTCTCGATAGCTATGCCTTTTCGAAACAACTGATGGTCCTTTGGAGCAAGCAGCTGCAATGCGCTCTTGGTGACAGGCAAATCCGGGTGAACAGTATTTCGCCGGGGCCGGTGGACACCCCCATTCTGAACACATTCGTTTCTGCCTTCGGAGACAAGGCCGCAAGCGATCTCGCTGTCACTGGCCGCGCGGCCAGCGCTGACGAGATCGCGGCTGTACTTGCATTTCTCGCTTCTCCCGAAGCCGGTTGGGTAAGGGGGATTGATTTGCCGGTGGATGGCGGACTGGAAGCGGCCATGGTGATGCGTGCATCGAAGATTTAGAGCGCTTTCCGACCAATCAGGGTGACCCAGAATGGTCGGAAAGCGCTCTAACGAGCGACGACTTCCATCGCCGCTGCGATCGTTGCCAGAGCCGGCCTGACGCCAGACCTGTCCATAATGCCGAAACATGATGCGAAGACCTCAAGCGCAGTGCGGATGTCGGCGCCCTCCCCGCTGTCCAGGCCGCTGCCATCGGCGAACATCGCCTGCTGTTGGCGTTCCAGCTGCAATTCGCACGCCTTGAGTGCGGTATAGGTTTGCGCGAAAGTGGGATCGGTACGGGCCAGATTGCCTGCATGGCGGCGGATGATCCGCAGCGGCAGGACAAGTTCGCATCGCCAGACTTCGCTGCGTTTCCTGGCTGTGCGACATCCCTCGCGTGACAAGGCATCGCCGTTCCATGCGCGCCATCCTGCATAGAGCAACAGATTGACATCGACTTCATGCTGGTCCTGCAACCAGAGGCAGGCTGGCGGGACTTGCGGCTGTGCATAAACAGCAATGGAAAACTGCCAGAGCGAATTTGCCGTTCGGCTAAGCCGTTTGCGGGTCATCCTGCGGAGGGCCCCTGCCAGCGGAAGGAAACCCCGGCATCGATCCCGAACAGATCGAGCACCCGGCCAACGCTATGATCGATCACGGCCTCGATACTGGTCGGCCTTGCATAGAAGGCCGGCATTGGCGGCGCCACTATCGCTCCAAGCTGGCAGGCTTCGTACAGCAATTTGCAATGGCCCAGGTGAAGGGGTGTCTCGCGCGGCATCAAGACCAGTCGGCGCCGCTCCTTCAAAACAACGTCTGCCGCGCGTGACAGCAGATCATCGGCGTGGCTGTTGACGATCGCCGATAGTGTTTTCATCGAGCAGGCGGCAACGATCATTCCTTCGGTATGGAATGATCCAGAGGAAAGTGTCGCGGCGACATCGCCGATCTTGTGAACCTGATCGGCCAGCGCTTCGACCTGGGCCACCGTGTAATCGGTCTCGATGCCGATATTCATCCGCGCGGTGCGGCTGAGCACCAGATGCGATTCGATTTCGGGGATTGCCTGCAAGACTTCGAGCAGGCGAATGCCATAGATGACGCCGCTGGCACCCGCGATGCCGACGATGATGCGTTTCATGCTGCCACCCCCCGTCCCGGGCCGGTGAATCGCTGAACGAAGGTGCGTGCGGCATCCTGTGCAATCCTGCCCGGCTCCTGCGGATCGGCATCGCTGCCCGGGCCGCACAGCGCGCGGATGAAGGCGCGGTGGATCAGGCGGCCGGTGAACCATTCGGCAGCATCGCGAATATCCTCAAGGCTCGAACCGGGCATGGCGTCATGCGCCAGCAGAAAGTCAACCACACCCTGCTGCGCCATGGCGGGCCCGTGTTCGTGGTATATTCCGCCGATTTCGGGGAAGCGATGCGCTTCGCCAATCACCATCCGCGCCAAGGCGATGTGATCGTCGGACAGAACTATGGCCTGGAGCTTCACGCCGAGATCTACCAGGCAGTCCTCCAGATCTCCGCCCGGTGGATCGTAGCCTTCTGTTGCGGCCTTCAGTTGCGCCAGGACGTGATCGACGACCGCGCCGAACAACTTCTCCTTGCTCCCGAAGTGGCTGTAAATCGTCGATTTGGAGCCGCCAACGCGGGTGACGAGAGCATTGGTCGTGGCGGCACCATAACCTTCTTCAAGGAAAAGCCGGGTGGCCACCTGCAATATAAGCAGGCGTCGGTCGCGCGCATCGCGCAACACGGGTTCGCCGGCAACGCCCCCGGGGCTTTCGATTTGTGTGTGCAGCGCGGAATTGTTCATTCTGGAATTTAATCCTGTTGCCAGCTTCGCAAGCGTACCGTACGGTACGGTACATATCGGCTGATGGCAAGCCGTGAGATGCAAGAACGGAGAGGTTGGACGATATGGGACATGGACTGAGGGATTTTCTGAGACGACAGGAAGCGGCCGGAGATGTGCTGCGAATCAAGCCGGAGATCGACACGATTTCTGAAATGGGCGCGGTAATTGCCAGGGCCGACTACGAAAAAATTGGCAAGGGCCTGCTGTTCGAGAACCCCAAGGACTACGATATTCCGGTCTTTGCCAATACTATCGGTTCGACCTATCGCCGGATTGCCGAAAGCTTCGACGTTGACGAGGCGCGGGCCGTGCCGGGCGCTGCCGAACGGATGCGCAGCGCCATGATGAGCCCGGTCGCGCCCATCCATGTCGGCCGCGAGGATGCACCCTGTCAGGAAGTGGTGCTGACAGGTGATGACATCGACCTTGGCATCCTGCCGATCTTGCGGCTGAACCCGCAAGACGGCACCAAATCGCGCGATTTCAAGGAGGGGCGCTTCATCTGCGCAGTTGCCTGTTCCAAGCCGGCTGAAGGCGCGCACAACCTTTCCTACCACCGCTTCGAGATTACCGAGCGTGATGGCGGATCAGTGTGGATCTTTCGCGGCACCGGCGATGCAAAATCAATGGAGGAATGCTGGGGCGCGAAGATCGATGATCCATCCGCGAGCTGGGACAAAGATAAGGCCAAACCCTTTCCCATGGCATTTGTGATCGGCGTTGGCCCGGAAATGGTCTTGGCCGCAGCCAATTCGGCCCTGCCGTACAAGAATGACGACTTCGCCTTCATCGGCGGCCTTACGGGCGAACCGGTCAGGCTGACACGCTGTGCAACCATCGATGTCGATGTGCCGGCAGACGCTGAAATCATAATAGAAGGCGTATTTATGCCGTTCGACTGGACGATCCAGGGGCGGTTTGCTTCATTCAACGGCTTTTACGACGAACCGCGCCGCCGCCCCGTGTTCAAGGTGACCGCGATCACTATGCGCAACAAGCCGATCTATCAGCATATCCACATCGGGCGGCCGCTCAATGAAACCAACAATATCGCGGCCTTCTTCCGGTCGGTGAAGGTCTATCAGGATCTGGTGCAGGTTTTGCCTAATGTGGTGGACGTATTCGTCGATCCGTCAGCGGGCTGCGGGTTTACCGCGCATGTCTCTATCGACAAGAAGCGAGTGGGCGAACCGCGCATGGCAATGATGCGCGCCTACACAGCGCTTCAGGGCTTCTGCAAGCATGTGTTCGTCTATGACAAGGACATCGACATTCGCAACCCGCACGAACGCGACTGGGCACTGGCGCACCGCTTCATGGCTGACCGTGATCTGTTGGTGGTTCCTGATGTGCTGGGCAATATCCTTGATCCGCTGGCACAGGGCGACGCGGGGGCAACAGCCAAACTGGGTGTTCACGATGGCCACAATGCCATTCCCAAAGGCGTGCGGACTTTCATGGGCGTCGATTGCACGCTGCCACTCGGGCTCAAGATTATGGAAAGGGTACTGCCCGACCCCGAAGTGGAAGCCCGCGTCGATGCGCTTTGGCCGCAGATTGTAAACGCAGGTTGAGGATAAAGTGTCGCCGGTGTTCGAAGCGGGTAAAGCGTTTCGAACACCGGCAATCATTGAACTTTTACAAAGCTGCAGGGATGCTGACGCATCACATACCGGACATGCTAAAGCGCGGTACGGGATATGCAAAACCCGATGAGCCAGTCCCACCGGGTTTTGCATTTTTGCCTCAGAATTTGAAGCCTACGGTTACGCCGTATTGCTGCGGTGCCCGATAGGTCACAAATTCCTGGCCGCCGCCGCCCGGTTCATCGACGAAGCCGACGCCGCGCAGCAGATTACCTTCCTGAACAGTGTCGAACAGATTGGTGACGAACAGCTGAGCGTTGTAACGCTCGTTCTCGCTGGTCCACAGCAAACGCAGATTAACATTGGTGTAGCTGGACGTACGGTCTGCGGGCCGGTTAAACGGCGTAAAGAAGGCCGAGTCTTGATAGCTGACGTCGCTGCGCAGCTTGAGGTCGCCTTTTCCACCGCCTAGCGGACCGCCAACCGTCGCACCCAGAGCAAAGGTGAATTCAGGCGCGCGGCTCAATTCGTTACCGGAAAGATCGACCAGGGTGGTGCCGTTCACGCTGAAAAGCAGTTCGTCATATGCGGTGTTGAGGTAACTGAATGATCCGTCGATTGTTAAGTAATCACTTGGTGCAGCGACCCATTCAGCTTCAAAGCCATAGGCATGCGCCTGTCCGGCATTGGCCGCCTCCGGCCCGGCGAATCCGAAGACCTGGAATTGCAGATCGTTATATTCGTTGTAGAAACCGGCGACGTTCAGCTGCAGGGTGCGCCCGAAGAGCTGGGATTTGATGCCGGCTTCGTAACTGTCGACGAATTCCGGTTCAAAGGTGCGGTTGGGTGATGCGGACTGCTGGTTGATGCCGCCGCTCTTGTATCCGCGCGCCGCCATTGCATAGATCAGTACATCGTCTGCCGCCTTCCAGTCGAGCGTGACGCGCCCGGTAGGTTCTGTCGATTTAATGCTGGACGGTAGCATGACGATAATCGGCGGGAAGTTGGGATTGACCGCGCGCAGCGTGATGTCGTTGATCCCGTTGCGCGAGTCGTGGGTCACACGGCCGCCAGCGGTCAGCGACAGGGTATCGGTTAAGCGCCATGTGAACTGGCCGAATGCGGCATAGCTTTCGGTGCTCACCGTTCCGCCCAGATCGACGCCGAACTTGAGGTTGGGGAACATGGCAACCGTGGCGTCGAATTGCGGCCCCAGGAAGCGCGACGAACGGAAGGCATCCTCGTTGAAGTAATAGAGGCCGAAAATCCAGTCGAACTTGCCACCATCGGTCGAAACGACCTGCAACTCCTGCGAGAACTGCGAGGCATCCTCGACCAGGTTGAGCTCGACGATATTGACCGGCGAGGAGTCCGAATCCTGCCGACTGAAGAAGCTGCTCTCGCCATAGGCCGTGACCGACTTGATCGAGAAGCTTTCGAAGTCCCAGGTCATCGTGCCCGACAGCAGCAAGAGGTCATTATCGACCAGTTCGCGGACATTCTTGGATTCGATAAACGGCCGCAGATCGTTGACATTGTTGCCGAATGCACCCGCACCGAAACCGGGAATACTGGTGCCCGCAGCGGGGAAGGGCTCGCGTACTTCGGGCTGGCTGCCGGTACCGCCGACATTGACGTAGTTGGCTGACAACAGGATGTTGAAATTGTCTGCCAGATCAATGTCGAGGTGCCCACGCAGACCCCAATTGTCGATTCCGTTCGCGCGGGTGCCACCGGGGAAGGTATTACGGGTAAATCCCTGGCGGTCGTCCTTGAAGCCGGTGATGCGTGCGCGCACTGTATCGCTCAGCGGGACGTTGATCATCGCCCGTTCGCGGAACCAGTTATAATTGCCCACGGTCTGCTCGAACGAACCTTCGAACTCGTCGGTCGGCTTCTTGGTGATGACGTTGACCGAGCCGCCAGTGGCATTGCGGCCATAGAGCGTGCCTTGCGGACCGCGCAGAACCTCGGTCCGTTCGGTGTCGAAGGCGCTGAACAGGGTCGCAACCGGGCGGCCGATATAGACACCGTCGAGATGCAACGCGACGCCGGGATCGCCCGCAGCGGTGGTATTCTCGTAGGAGATACCGCGCAGCGCGACAAACGCGACCGGCCCGAAGTTGCCGAACTGCATGCCGGGGACGAGCTGCGCGAGATCGCTGATCTCGTCGAAACCGGTTTCGGTCAGTTTGGCCTCGTCAAAGGCGCTGACCGCGATCGGCACGTCTTGCAGCCGTTCGGCACGTTTTTGTGCGGTGACGATGATTTCACCAACTCCGCGCGGGGCCTCCGCTGCGTCACTCTCGCTTCGCTCCTGAGCGAGTGCAACCGTCGGCATGGTCAGCATGGTTGTGATCAAGGCGAGCAGCCTCGTCGTTTTCCCGGTTCTCATTGCTTTGTCCTCTCCTCTTTATTCCGCGTCATTTGCGCGCGGTTATTTTTCTGAATAGATTGGCGATCCTGGATTGAAGTCTGACCAGACGTACCAGAATATCTTGTTGTAATGCGGTACCGGTTCGAGCTGCCGGCCGAACATTTCCCCAGCAGTCGCTGTTCCGGTGATCGACCAGGTTGAGCCGGTTTCCGTGTCACGTAAATTGCCTTCACCCGTGAATTCCAGGGTAAGGGTGCGGCCATCAATGCGCCGGTCGTAAACCTGCACGAAATCGCCGCCTGACTTCGACACCAATGCAATCGGCACGGTATCGACCGCATCGTTGATCACGCGGGCGTCGCGGTCTGCAAACAACGACGCCGGATAGGTCATGCTGCTGTCACCGATTTTCACGCCCATGACATTGCTTTTCATCCCCAGCCGCTCATCAAGGCCGTTCTGCAACGGATAGACAATGACCGGGCTCTTGGGGTCGATCACATCGGCGCGGGCCAGCATCTTCAAATAGAAAACGTCGCGCCAGGAAATTTCACGAAACCAGACCTTGCTGTCGGGATAGAGCTTTGCCCAGGTGGCGAGACTCATCGAAACAGTGGGGAGCGTGTCCAGCGGCATAGATTTGTCGAGCGAACGGTTGTGCATCTGGATGACCGAGCACTGCGTGTTCTTGTCATAAAACACCATGTTGTTGGCGAGCGCTGCAGTGATGGTGATGTCAGGCTGATTGAACCGGTCATTCATCGCAAAGGCCATCGAACTATGGGCCAGGATGCAGTGCGTCATGATGAAGGGATTCTCGCCTTCGGGCTGATAAACGACGTGCGGGCGCCGCGAAAGGCGGGCGATATAGGCCCAGGGCTTGCCCGCGCCATCGATCACGCCGACCACTTCTTCATCGCCGCCAAAACGCTTCAGCGCCTGTGCAGTGTCGAGGTAGCGGGGTTTACGCACTGGCTGGAACATCAGCTTGGTGTGCATGAAGAAGCCCCAGACGAGCACCGCGCCATAGAGCACCACCGAAGCAACGAGCGGCACTGAATAATAGTGCGCCGGTCCCGCCTGCATCGCCAGAAACAGCGTGTAGAGCGCCAGCGCGAGCGAGACGATCCCCACCCAGAAGGCATTGCCATATATGTAGCGCGCGCCTTCTTCGCTCACTGCCAGTTTGTTGGTCAGCATCAGGAAAACCAGCGTTCCGGGCAAGATCGCGGCTGCCAGAAGCAGCACCGAGGCGATCGCCATCCAGTCAGTTAGAAGCATTTTGTCGTAACTCCCTCTTTATATCGTTTCAGGCGAGCCGGATGCGCGTCTTGAGAGCGGTCCGGCACAGCGCGTGCAGAAAGCAGGTTCGCTCGCCCATTTTCAGCAGCTGGCGCGCGAAATCCGCATCTTCACTGCTGGTAATGCTGACGGTGGTTCGCGGTGCGCTGGCATCACCGGCATGGCCGGTATCGCCAGTCGCCCCGCCTGGCGAAAAGTCGATGTCCTGCACGATTGCGTAGCGTTCAAGATCGCGGCGGGTGATCTTCGCATAGCGGCCCAGTTGGGTCATGAAGCAGAAGCCGATGCCGACCGCGACATAGGCAGAGGCGTCGGGCGCGCGCTGTCCGTCAGGGTCCGAAAGAAACCGGAACATCGTCCCCTGCGGGTTGAACATGCTTTGCTGGATTTCCTTTAGTCCATCCCCGCGCATCGTGCAGACGGCGCGGACATGAAGCCGCCGGTCCTGCGTGTCGGCGAGGCTTGATCCGGGCTCCGAATCCGCTTCGCCCGTGCGCGGCGTCGGCCCGCCGCGTTCGAGCAGCGATGCCCATTCCCCGGGGGCTGGGTGCAGCTGCTCGAACCGGTCATCGCTGTCGGGCTGTGCTGCGGCATCCTGACCACAGACCTCGCCGGGCGATAACCGTTCCCCATTGTGGATCAGCGCAAAGGTTCCGCTACGCGAGGTCGAAACCAGTCCGTGCATGGACGATGCGCCCGTTGCGCCAAGCAGCAGAGACATCGCTTCGGTGCGATTGCCCGCGAGCGCCGGACATTCGGCAGTCAATACCGGATGATCGGCCCCCGCAATCATGGTGCCGCGCAGCGCAGAGCCCTGCATGGTGTAATAATTGTCGAGCGTCAGGCGAATGCCCGTGGTGTCAATTCCGCGCATTGCAGCCAGGGCCAGCAGCTCATCCATATAGGAGGCAACCATGCCGGTCGAAAGGAAAGCAAGCGGCGGAGGTGCTTCGTCAAACCCGTTGAGGTAATCGCCCTCGTCGCTGACCAGTCTCCATGATGGGCTGCCCGCAGAGGAACTGACAATGGCTTCCTTCTGCATCACGCTGAGCGAACGCACCGTGACCCTGACCGTGTGCCCCCAGCCAGCATCGGGCGCGGGCAACGGCGCCCTGTCCAAACCATCGACCGAGAAAAACCGCGGCAGGGGCGAGGTGCCCAGGTGGTTGGCAGCGCTCATAATTTTACGCAGACATTCGTCTGATCGGTGTAGAAATCGAGGCTGGCATAGCCGCCTTCCTTGCCGATGCCCGAAAGCCCGACGCCGCCGAACGGGGTTCTGAGGTCGCGGATCAGCCAGCCGTTGACCCACACCACGCCGCTGCGCATCCGTCCGGCCGCGCGCAATGCGCGCGAGGTGTTGCCCGACCAGACGACCGAAACGAGCCCGTAGTCCGAGCCTGTCGCCAGAGCTACTGCCTCGTCCTCGTCATCGAAGGGGGCGACATGGCATACCGGACCAAACACTTCCTCTGTCACGAAGCGTGAGGTTTCGGGAATGTCGGTGACGATGGTCGGCTGCACGAACGCGCCTTCATCGCGGGCATCGCCGAACAGGGGCACGCCGCCGCCGGTGACGATCGTTCCGTCCTGCCGGGCGATCTCGAGATAGGAGAGCACCCGGTTGCGGTGCTTGCGCGAAATCAGCGGGCCCATCTGCACACCGGCATCGTCGGGCGCACCGATCACCAGCTTTTCTGCCGCGGCCTTGAGCCCGGCCACGAATTCGTCATACCGCGAACGGTGAACATAGACCCGTTCGGTACACAGGCACACCTGCCCGCAATTGTAGAACGCCGCGCGGGCAGTGCCCGCAATGGCAGCGGCAAGGTCCGCATCCTCGAACACGATTGCCGGATTTTTGCCGCCCAGTTCGAGCGAGACAGGCCGGACCATGGCGGCGGCCGAGCGCATGACATGCGCGCCGGTGCTGGTTTCTCCGGTAAAGGAGATCCGGTTGACGCCCGGGTGCGAGGTGAGGAAGGCGCCAGCAGAATCAACGCCGAATCCGTTGACGAGGTTGAACGCGCCCGCAGGAAGCCCGGCCTCGTCGAAGACTTCGGCCATGATCGATGCGGTCGAAGGGGCTTCTTCCGAAGGCTTGGCAACCACGCCGTTGCCCACCGCCAGCGCGGGCGCGATCTTGAACGCCAGCAGCACCATCGGCATATTCCACGGCGCGATGGCGGCAACTACGCCGGCCGGACGGCGCAGCTGGTAATTGATCGCCGAGATCCCGGGAGCCTCGGTCTGCCAGGATTGCCCTGGATAGCTGCCCGCCAGGCCCGCAAAGAGCCGAAAGGTATCGGCGGTGCGCGGCACGTCGAACTCTCGCGCGGCAGCACGCGGCCTGCCCGTGTCGGCGAGCTCGGCCTCGACGAAATCATCAAAACGCGCTTCGATCAGGCTGGCAACCTTGCCCAGCATTCCGCTGCGCTCACGCTGGGACATGGCACCCCAGGCGCCATCACTAGCCGCGCGTGCGGCCATTACAGCATCGTTGACATCATCGGCACCGGCTTCATGAACGATCGCTACAACGCGCCCATCGACCGGAGAGAGCTTTTCAAAAGTCGATGGGGACTCCCGAAACGTTCCGCCGATATAATTGCGCGCTATCATTGGCTGCCTAATTCCCATGTCGTTCCCCAGATTGCGGGAGCCCCTGTCGCTGTGCGCCGCGGCCATGCGGCAAGGGTGCAATTCCAGTACATTCTTAAACTGGACCGGGAGGCATGAGAATGGACAAAACTTGACAAGAGCTGTACTTTTCCAAAGTGTCAGCGGTTCATTTACGCCTGATAACCGCACGAAAAGATTGGCCCCATGCAGGAAAAATCCATTCATCAATTTGATATATATGAAGAATTAATCGAAATTCCGCTCGATCCAATTCATTGCGAGTCGATTGTCCAGAGAAGTGCAATGCACAATTGGACAATTCAGCCGCATCAGCATCAGGAACTGCTGCACATCTTCTACTTTGCTGCAGGCAGCGGCCAAGTGCAGCTCGACATGGTTTCGCACCAATTGGCGATGCCTTGTGTGATGATCGTCCCGGCGCAAACCGTGCACAGCTTTACATTCGGTACCGACATCGATGGCCATGTCGTAACCTTGCACTGCCGCACGCTCGATGAAAGTCTGGGGGCGACGGTTGAGGTGATAGACGCGCTGTCAAAGCCGCGCATTATCTCTGCCAACAAATGCGCCGCACATGGACTGATTGGCGATCATTTCGACCAGCTGGTGGGCGAATTTTCCGGAATTTCACCGGTACGCCAAGTGGCATTGCGGGCGTACTTCTCGCTGATCCTGGTGTGGATTGCCAGAGAGCTTGCAACTGAAATCGGCCGGCGCCCAACGACTTCGCTGCGACAGGGTCGACGCGCGGCTGAGTTTACGGCGCTGGTCGAACAGCATTTTCGCGAAGGTGCAACGTTGGAGTTCTACGCCGCGCGGCTAAGTATCACGCCAACGCAGCTCAATAACATCTCCCGCGCTGCATTAGGACGAACCGCCAAAAAGGTGGTGCACGACCGCATCTATCTAGAGGCGCGGCGCAATCTTGTTTACACCATGCTGACGGTCAAGGAGATTGCCGGCCTGGTGGGCTTTGCCGACCCCGCCTATTTCGCGCGCTTCTTCTTCCGCCACGCAGGTATAGCGCCGAGTGAATTCCGTCGGCTAAGCCTGCTCGGCGGCGCGCCATAGGCCCGTTCTGCGAGAAGCTGGCCGAGTCTCTTTTGACGTTGATGCAATTCAGCCAACGCACAATGTCAGAGGCACCAACGAACTGCATGATCCAGGGGGCGTGGTTGTCAACGTGGCGCGGCTATTCGTGCGATGTCCATTCCGCCGTCCCGAAGGCGGGGTTAATAGGTCCTGACCCTAGGGAACAAGCCCCCTGATGGGGAAATTCTCTAATGTTATCACGGGCCGGTGGCGGAGACGGAGGGATTCGAACCCTCGGTACCCTTATAGAGTACGGTTCCTTAGCAGGGAACTGGTTTCAGCCACTCACCCACGTCTCCGGGCAACAGCGAGGCTGTGAGGGCGGGGCTATAATCGCCATGTTTGCCAGCGGCAAGGTGGCTTGGAAGAAAAACCTTGCGCGGATTATCCGGGCGCTGGATTGCGCCTGGCCGAACGGGCAGTTCGGCAGCGGTTCAGCCTTGGCGGCATAGGCCCTGATCCCGACCGGGCACGGCTCGTCGCAATTCCGATTCGCTCCAGCGACAAGCGATTGCAGCGGGGCGTGCAAGCGATTCTGCTGCGTCCTGCATCAATCGGGGGCGATGCGTCCCTGTTATAGACTGCGTGAAAGGCTGCCTGATGATCGCGATGATCGCACGAACCCCTGACCTTGGCCGACGGCTGCTTGCTCCGGCTTTGGCTGCGCTTGCCGCCTGCTTGCTTATGGTCCCGGCGACCGCGCAGGAGCTTGAGAAATTCGACCCGGATCAGGCATATTCAACACAAGATGCCGCGCCCGCTGGCGGCATTGACGCCGATCTTGCCGCGCCGACCGCCCAGCCCGCCGCGCCTTCCGCGCCTGCTGATCCCGCGTTCGACCAGACTTTCAGCGATTACACAGCCGCGCCCACCGATCCGGCCACCGAATCGCAGGCGGCAGAGCAGGTCGTCGTTGCTTCTGACGCGGCTGACAACGCGGCCACCTATGGCGAGGATGACCTTATCGGCGCGGCCGAAGGCGTGTTCGGCAAGGGCGCCGAAGGGCTCGCCCGGATGATCGAGGATCTGCTGAAAAAACAGGGCGAGCCCAATGGCTATATCGTCGGCCGGGAAGCTGGCGGGGCTTTCGTTGTCGGCGCGCGTTATGGTTCGGGCACGCTGCATCACAAGGTTGAAGGAACGCAGCAGGTCTATTGGACTGGCCCGTCGATCGGGTTTGATGCCGGGGCCAATGCGGCCAACACGTTCGTGCTGGTGTATAATCTCCATGACAGCGAAGAGCTGTTCGAACGCTTCCCCGCGGGTGAGGGGCAGGCCTATTTCATCGGCGGAATGCATGCCAGCTATCTGCGGCGCGGCGATGTGGTGCTGATCCCGATCCGGGTTGGCGCGGGCCTCAGGCTGGGTATCAACGCGGGCTACATGAAGTTTTCCAAAAAGCAGCGCTGGCTGCCTTTCTGATCCTATAGGCGCAATCACGGTTGCGATGCGCGGGCGGGCGCGGCATGGGCCGCAGCATGATGCTCAACCGACTCAGCCCACAGGCGCCTGACGCGCTGCTCGCCCTGATCCGTCTCCACGCCGCTGATCCGCGTGAGGACAAGATCGACCTTGGGGTCGGCGTTTACCGCACAGAAGACGGCGCGACCCCGGTATTCGCCGCGATCAAGGTGGCGGAACAGCATCTGGTCGATACGCAGGACAGCAAGTCCTATCTCGGCCCGGAAGGCGACACCGGCTTCGTCGATGCGCTGCTGCCCTATATTTTCGGCGCTGATCCCACGATGGGCGGGCGGATTGCCGGGATGCAGACGCCGGGCGGCACCGGCGCGGTGCGGCTGGCGCTGGCGCTGGCGCAGCAG
>JBGSKN010000297.1:0-9056 GCA_041741215.1 Erythrobacter sp.
TTTCCATCATCGTGTTTCGCGGCCAGTTCTGCGCCGATCCACGCCATCGCGGCCGCGCTTGCCGCCGCCGAAATGACGCCGATCAGCAGCAAGGGCCAGCTTCGCCCCAGAGTATCAGCCAGCTGCGCGATCAGCCATTGATCGCGCCCGCCCAGTGCCAGCGCGAAAACCAGCAGCAATGACAGGAGAAAGCCGTCCATCGCGCGCGCCGCTGCCTAAGCCGTCTCCAACGCCTTCCACGGCCCCGTAATTGCCAGCGTCGCGGTGGGGGAATAGACGTTGACAAACAGCCACTTGCCATCGGGGGAGAAACACCCGCCCGCCAGTTCGGTCTGCGTGCGCAGCCGCGCAAGCGCATAGGCGTCCCCATCCGGCGTGATCCCGCGAATGTAATTATCGACGATGTCGGTATATTGATCCTCGCACACGATCAGATGGCCATTGGGGGCAACGGTCAGGTTGTCGCCATAATTGAACTGATCGGTGCTTTCGCTTTCAAAGAACAGTTCGACCATATCGGGCGCGCCTGCCAGCCCCGGTGTCAGTTTGAAGATCTGGCCCAACTGCTGTGCCCCGCCGCTGGTGGCGCAGGCAAACACCTCCCCCGTGCCCATATGCAGCCCTTCGCCGCGCGCGATCAGCGCCGCACCCTTGGCCGCCGCGCGCTCGCGCAGGTCGTCTTTGGGGGCTTCGACCGCGTCCAGATCGACCCAGCGCACCCGCAGCGATTGGCCGACTGCTATCGCAGAGGTGTCCCAGTTGCGGGTATCGGCCAGCCCGTCGATCACCATCGCCTGCAACCGCCCGCCTTCGGCCAGCCTGCCAGGAACGCTGGGAAGGAAACGATAGAGCACCCCGTCATCGCGGTCTTCGGTCATGTAGACAACGCCAGTCGCCGGATCGACTGCGGCGGCTTCGTGGTTGAAACGGCCCATCGCGGTTAGCGGCACGGGATCGACCAGCCCACGCGCGCTTGCGGGCACTTCAAACACCCAACCGTGATTGCGCTCCAGACCATCACCATAACGCTGGCCCGGCCCGGTCGGCGCTTCTTCGCAGGTGAGCCAGGTGCCCCACGGCGTTACCCCGCCCGAACAATTGCGGATCGTGCCGCCAAGGCTGCGGAACTGGCGTTTGACCGCCAATGTCGCGGCATCAAGCACGATATTGGTGGTGCCGCCGGGCACGAACACGCCGTCACGCTTGCCAAAACCCTTGGCTATCGGGCCGCCTGCGTCGTGGTGCGGTTGCAATTCGTGGTTGCGCACCAGCGCGATTTCACCATTGCCAAGGTCGAAACAGCCCATGCCGTCGGCGCGGTCGGGCACGGCGGCGCCGTCATCCATTGCATCACCCAGCCGCGATACCACGCGATAGGAAAAGCCCTGTGGCAGATCGAGCAGGCCTGCCGGATCGGGAACCAGCGCGCCGTAACCACCGGAACCGCGGCCCGCCGCGCCCGCCCGGGCTTTGCTGGTGCCTGCGCTGCGGTTCATGCAGCCACTGGCAGCCAGCGCTGCAAAGGCAGAAGCGGTCGCGCCGAGAAAGCGGCGGCGGTCAGGGGTGATTGCGATGGGGCTGGTCATGCCGCCAACCCTACCGCTGCTCCCCCAAAGCAGCAAGAATTTCATCCCACCGCGCATATTTGAAATTCTGCGCATCGGGCGGGTTCACTCCGTCCTGCGCGATGAAGATGCCGCCGGGGAAATCCGGGCCGAAATCACGGGTATCGAGTTCGATCCCGTCGGTTTCCTCGGTGCTGCCGAACTGCCCTGCGGCGATGCGGAATCGGCCCACCGGGGACATGCCGGGCAGGCGGAACACCGCATAGGCATTGTCGCCCTGCGATGATGCGACCAGATAGCCGCCGTCGCTGCCCTCTGGCGCGATGGCGAGGCCTTCGAGATCGGCGACCAGCATCGTGTTGTCGATCGGGGCGACCAGCCGCTTGTCTCCGGTAGCAGTGTTAATCGCCCACAGCCCGGCGTCTTCCTCACCGATATAGAGCATGCCGGTGCGCGGATCGGCGATGCAGCCTTCGGGCTGGGTCGGCACCTGCGCCAGCGTGCTGGTGGTGGCGGTAAAACCCGCCCCGGCGCGGGTTAGCCGCGTGGCGTAGATCGTTCCGTTTTTCGGCGCATTGAACACGCTAAAGGCGCTCCCGGCGACTGCGCCAGATTGCAGCTTGTCGATGCAGATGCCGTAAGCCTCGCCCGCGCCCACCGCGACCTTGCCCGCCGGGGTCAGCGCGCCGGTCTTGCGGTCGAGCAGCGCGAGGAAGATGTGGGCATTGGCCAGATCGCTGCGGTCACTCGCCGCGACCACCACCGTGCCGTCGCCCAGTTCGACGATGTCGACATTGTTCAGCCCCGGCGCCGCCAGAAAGCTCTTCTGCGCGCCTTTGAGGTCATAGACATACAGCCCGCCCTTCTTGTCGGTGCCGACGATCAGGCTGGCCGCCGGATTGGCGGGGTTGCGCCAGATCGCAGGATCGTCAGCCGCATCTTCGTTGGCGGTGCCAACCGGCGGGGTCTGGGCCACCGCCGTGACCGTCACCGCCGGATCGCCCATGATCGGCGGTACGGTGGCGCAGGCAGCGGCGATGCCAAGTGTGACCAACGCAAAACAATGGAAGGGCCGCAACATCAAAATGCATACCTCGCGACGACCTGGAACACCGGCCCGGCGCGTTCGCTTTCGAGTTCGAACTCGTCGAAATCGCGATCAAATTGCTCCTCGACAGTGTTGAACTTGTTGAAATCTTCATCCTTGGTGCTGTCAAGCAGGTTCGATCCCACCGCGCGGATGGTGAAGCTGTCACCGAACCGCTTTTCGATAAACACCTCAAGATCGGCGCCGTAGCGGGTGAAGACTTCCCGGCCCACTACCCGGCCAAAGGCTTCGCCCTGTTTGCGATAGGTCGCGCCGAACGCCGCGCCAAAATCGGGCAGGTTCTGGATCGCCCCGAAATTATAGACATATTTGGATTGGTCGTTGAACCGGCGCTTGCCGAATTCGTCGCTGATATTGCTGTCGAGCAGCGCGAGGTTGCCGAACACCCCGGTGTCGGGCAGCCCGGCAAAGGCGAGGCTGAACGAGGCGTCGAACTCGATCCCGTAAACCTCGCCGCCGCCGGTGTTGCGCGGGGTGAACACGAATGTGCCCTGCCCTTCGGACCCTTCGACCGGCAGGCCGCCCGCATCCAGCACGGTGGCGATTTCGGTCAGGTCGGATACGTCGCGGTAGAAAACATTGACGCCGACGACCCCGGTTTTGCCGATCTTGTGTTCGTAACCCAGATCGCCGCCCCACGCGGTTTCGGGCAGCAACTGCGGATTACCCAGAAAATCATTATCACCCAGCTCCGCCTCAAGCAGGTTCGGATCCAGGAAATCAAAGCGCGGGCGGCGCAAAGTGCGCGCAGCCGACAGGGTGACACGGCCATCGCCCAATTCATATTTGAGCGAGGCTGACGGCAGGAATTCGTCATAATCGCTGGTGATCGCGGGTGCGCCAATGCCGGCGATGCGCACATCGGTGTTTTCCCAGCGGATGCCGATTTCAAAGGTGAGGCTGTCAAACTCGCCTTCGACCAAGGCATACAGATCCTTGCGTTGTTCCTCGATCTGCGTGAGCGTTGCTTCAAGCGGGGGGAAGGTTGCGGGGGCGAATTCGCCCGGATTGCGGGTGAACTGGTCATAGCCTTCGCGGTCTGCGGCGGTCAGGTTGAACCGGCTGCGCACTTCGCTCAGCGCGGTGTCGCGATCCTTGTCCTGAAAAAACCCGCCGATGGCGAATTCCAGATTGTCGTTCAAATCGAACTTGTGTTCGAGATTGACGAACAATTCCTCGTCCTCGATGTCGAGGATCGCGAGATCACCGGTAAAACGCGGGGTCGTGCGGTCAAAATCGACTTCGAATTCAAACTCGTCCTGAAAATCGGTAAAGTTCGCGTAGCCGACCCGCAATTGGGTTTCGCCAAGCCCCCATTCGTGATCGAGCTTGCCGATGACGGACCAGCTTTCGGTGGTGATATCATTGATATTGGCGTTATCGGTCAGCAGGTTGCCGGGGTTGGCGGTGCGCACCGGCCCGTTGATCGCAGTCGGATCGTCATATTCGAACGAACGTTCATCCTCAGTCCTTTCGGTGCGGACGAAATTGCCGAGGATTTCGAACTTGCTGGTCTCGGTTTCGATCCCCCAACTGGCGTTGAAGGCATAATCGGTGCCGCTGCGGGTATCGGTCTGGTCTTCGCGGTTGTCGAAATCGTCGGTGCGGAAATCGGGGTTGTTTTCGGGCGAATCGGTGAACCGCAGGCTCGACTTGATCTTGGGGTTGTAACGCCCCTGCACGTTGGCACCGATCAGCACGCGTCCCCCGGCAAGCGCGCCGCCGTAGTAGAAACCGCCCGTGGCCTTGACCTCGCCATCATCAAAGAACAGCCCGCCCGCGCGGACATAGCCGCCATCAAGCGAGAGCCCGTCGCGCAGCTTGATGTTGAGCGAACCTGCCACCGCATCGCCGGTGCGGCGGGCTGATGAGGAGCGCACGATTTCAACCTGCTCGATCAATTCGGCCGGAATCCGGTCGAGGAAGAACGAACGGTCGGACTGGCCGCCGGGCACCCGTTCGCCATTGATCAGGATCTGGGTATAGCCCGGATCAAGCCCGCGCAGGCGCGCGCCGTCGCTTTCGATAACGTCCGACAGAAAGGTCACGCCCGGCACGCGCTTCAGCGCATCGCCCGCGGTCAGCGGTTCGAACCGCTGGAAATATTCTTCATCATAGACCAGAATCGGCTCGGCTGAATCGCTGCGGTTGCGAAAGCCGATTTTGCCCTGCACCACGATTTCCTTGGCGGTCTGGATGCGGTCGTCTTCGCTTTCGTCGGTTTCGGCCAGCGCCCCGCCCGATTGAAGCGCGGCGGCCGTCGCCTGCGGATCGCCATCATTGGCGGTGGCAGGCGCGGCAAAACCAGTGGCCAGCGCAGCAACCGCGCTGCCGATGAAAAGATGGGTGCGGATCATGGTATTTCCCCCTGTCGTCACCCGGATATCGGGCGGTGTCGGGGCGCGCATAAGCGGTCGCAGTGACAGACGGGCGACCGCGCAATGACGGATCAATGACATGATGCCGTGTTGCACAAATACCGGGATGGGAGGTGTGGCGTCGCTCCATGCAAGCGCCTAGCATCGGGACAAACATGGCACCGGGAGAACGAGCCGATGAAGATCGAACCAGGTATGGCAGCAGTAGTAACTGGCGGCGCGAGCGGGCTGGGCAAGGCGAGCGCCAGGGCGTTTGCCGATGCCGGGATGAAGGTCGCAATTTTCGACATCAACGATGCTGACGGCGAAGCCCACGCCGCCGCGATTGGTGGCACGTTCCACCATGTCGACATCATGGACGAAGCGAGCGTCGAAGCCGGGTTTGCCGCAGCGCGCGCGGCGCACGGGCAGGAACGCGTGACGCTGCACTGCGCAATGGCTTCACGGCGCGGAAAGACGCTGGGCTGGGACAAGGAGGCGGGCGCGTTCAAGCGCCTTTCGACCGAGGATTACGCCTTCGGTGCGGAAGGCATTCTGGTTGCCAGTTACCGCGTCGCCAGCATTTCGGCGCTGGGCATGGCCAATGCCGACCCCGTGAATGATGACGGAGAACGCGGCGCGATCATCCTTACCGCCAGCGTCGCCGCGCAGGACGGGCAGATCGGTCAGGTGATCTATGGCTCCTGCAAGGCCGGGGTGAACGGGTTGGTGCTGCCGATGGCGCGCGATCTGATGGATATGGGGATCCGCGTCAATTCGGTCATGCCGGGCATCTTTGCGACCCCGCTGATGCTGGGGATGAAAGACCGCAACCCGCCGATGTGGGCGCAATTGAACGCCAGCGTCCCCTTCCCCAAACGGTTGGGCGAGCCGGAGGAATTCGCGTCACTAGTGCTCGAGATTGCCCGCAATTCGTACATCAACGGCCACCAGTTCCGGCTCGATGGGGCAATCAGAATGCCGCCCAGATGACCGCCCGGCGAAAGTCGGTGGCAAAGTCAGGGCCACGGGGCACCGGAGGATAGCGAGGTAGAACCCGGCAAGTGATGCAAGTTTGCAACGCAACAAATGGAATGCTGGCACCGCGATGCGCAAAACATTTGTGCAAGTGCGAAGAATCGGGCAAGCCATGAATGCGCCGCGACGGATGCCCGCTCAAAAAACAAGAGGCTCCGCGCAGCACGCAGGTGGAACGATCCAACCCTCTCTATGGAGCGTTCCTTATGTCTATTCGTTTTGCCTCGGCTGCTTCGGCCGTCGCTTTTGCCGCCTGTCTTTCCGCTCCCGCCTTTGCCGGAGAAGTGCAAGACCCTGCAATCGGCCCCGTTTCCGAAATCACTGACGCGACAGGCGATCAGGCCGCCGCCACCTTGCGCGCGATCGAGCCGGTTGACCTCGCCGCCACCAGCCATGCCGATGATGCCGAACCGGCCTTTACGGTTTCAGGTTCCGCCACGCTGACATCGGATTACCGTTTCCGCGGCGTCTCGCAGTCCGACGAAGGCATCGCCATCCAGGGCGGCTTTACCATCGCCCATGAAAGCGGGTTTTATGTCGGCACCTGGGGTTCAAGCCTCGCCGGTTGGGGGACGTTTGGCGGCGCCAATACGGAACTTGACCTGATCGCCGGTTATGGCTTCAGCGCCGGTAACGCCAATTTCGACATGGGCATCACCTGGTTCATGTATCCCGAAGGGGCGGACACCAGCGACTTTGCCGAACTTTACGCCAGTGTGTCGGGTGATATCGGCCCGCTGTCGCTGACGGCAGGTGCCGCCTATGCGCCGTCGCAGGAAGCGCTGGGCAAGGTGTTCCTGACCGGAGCCGCCGCCGCCGCCGGTATCCCCGATGATCCGGGCGACAAGGAAGATAACCTCTACCTTTATGGCGATGCAGCCTATGGCATTGCCGGAACGCCGGTCACGTTGAATGCCCATATCGGTTATTCGGACGGCAATGCCGGGCTTGGCCCCAATGGCACCAGCATCGCGCCGACTGGCACTTATTTCGATTGGTCGCTGGGCATTGATGTTGTCCCGGTTGAAGGGTTGACCCTGTCGGTCGCCTATATTGATACCGACATCTCAAGCGCCCAAAGCGCGTTTCTGCTGCCCAACTTCTCGAAACTGAATTGTGGTCAGATCGCTGATGCGGCCGTGGTGTTCTCGGTTACGGCGGCGTTCTGATCGCACGCTATTGCTGATTGAAGGGGCGCTCTGCCGGGATGGCAGGGTGCCCCTTTACTTTGACCCATGCTTGCAGATAGGTCTCTCCCGGCAACCGATAGCCGGATTGCGGGAGAGAGATGATGAAGCGAATTGCGGTTCTGGCGGCGGGCTGCGCTGCACTGGCACTGACCCCGGTAGCCGAGGCTGAGGCAAAGGGCCGCTACGAAGCCAGCATCACCCGCACCACTTACGGCATCCCGCATATCGCAGCCGATACGTGGCAGGGGGTCGGATACGGCGTCGCCTATGCCTATGCCGAGGACAACCTGTGCCTGCTGGCCGAGGAATTCGCCACGGTCGCAGGCGAACGGTCGCGTCACTTCGGGCCGGAAGCCAAGGCGGTGCTGGGCTTTCAGGAAGTTGATAACCTTGCCTCCGACGTGTTCTTCCGCGCGATGATCGATCTTCCGGCCTTGCGCGAAGGTGCAAAGGCGCAGGCGCAAGAGGCGCGGTTGCTCGCTGAAGGTTATGTCGCGGGCTATAACCGCTTTCTGAAAGATGCAGGCGCCGATGGCATCCCCGCCGAATGCCGGGGCAAGCCATGGGTGCGACCTATCACGCTTGGTGATATGTTGCGCCTCACCGAAAAGCAGATGCTGCTGGCAAGCTCGCTGGCGCTGGCGTCGGGCATTGCCAATGCCGCGCCTCCGGGGGGCAAGGCGCTGGCCCGTGTCGATCAGGCGCTCCCGCGTGCCGGAGAGCTGGGGCTGGGCAGCAATGGCTGGGCGTTCGGCGGCGATGCTACGGCTGACGAACGCGGCTTTCTGATCGGCAATCCGCATTTCCCCTGGAACGGGCCGAGCCGGTTCTGGCAGATGCACGTCACCGGGCCGGATGATTATGACGCGATGGGGGTGGGCATTGCCGGGTCGCCGATCCCGACACTGGGTTTCAACCGCGATGTCGCCTGGACCCACACCGTCACCGCCGCACGGCATTTCACGCTCTATGCGCTGACGCTCGATCCAGCCGATCCCACCCGCTACATGGTGGACGGCCAAAGCACCGCGATGACCCCGCTTAACGTGACCGTGCCGATGCCCGATGGCACGCCCGATGTCACCCGCACGCTCTATTCCACCCGCCACGGCCCGGTGTTTGTCGCCCCGCAATCGGGCGTGACGTGGAGCGCAAATGCGGCCTTTGCGATGCGCGATGCCAATCGCGGCAATAACCGAGCGATCGACACCTGGCTGCGGATCGGGCAGGCGAAAAACGTGGGCGAGATCAAGGCTGCGGTAAGCCAAACGCTGGGCATTCCGTGGGTCAACACCATCGCGGCGGATCGCCACGGCGATGCGCTGCACGCCGATGTAACCGCGGTGCCGAATGTCTCGGCGGCCAAGATCGCCGCCTGCTCAACGCCGATTTCCGGGCTATTCGCATCGCTCGCCACGCTGCTTGATGGCGCGCGCGCGGAATGTGATTGGGATGTTGCCCCCGGCACCCCCGAACCCGGCCTGATGCCCGCCAGCGATCAGGCGGCCACGATCCGCCGCGATTACCTGACCAACTCCAATGACAGTTACTGGCTCAGCAATCCGCGCATTCCGCACCCTGCCCTGTCACCGATCCTTGGCCGCCACGCGAGCGAACTGACTCTGCGCAGCCGGTCGAACTTCACAGAAACAGATGCGCTGCTGGCGGGCGGCGCAGTCAACCGCGCGCGGGCCAAGGCGATGGTCTTTGCCAACAAGAGCCTTGCCGCCGACATGGTGGTCGAACCCTTGCTGGCGCTGTGCGCTGATGCTGCGGGCCAAGCACGCGGCTGCGCGGC
>JBGSKN010000298.1:0-5963 GCA_041741215.1 Erythrobacter sp.
ATCGGCCGCCTGCCCGATGCCGAAGCGTTGCTGCGCCGCGCGATCGAACTGGCCCCCGCGTTCACCGCCGCGCGCGCCAATCTGGCGACGGTGCTTTACAAGCAAAGCCGTTATGAAGAGGCCGCGCGCGTGCTCGACGAAGTCTTGGCGGTCGATCCCGCCAATCCGGGCAACCGCAACCTGCTGGCCGCAACGCTGGGCCGGATCGGCGATTATAACGAGGCGTTGGCGCTCTATGCCGAGCTGGTCGAAACCTTCCCCGATCATGCCAAGCTGTGGATGAGCTATGGCCATATGCTCAAGACCGTCGGGCGGCAGGATGAAGGCGTGAAGGCCTATCGCCGCGCGCTGGCGGTGCAGGCGGATCTTGGCGAGGTCTGGTGGAGCCTCGCTAATCTCAAGACCGTGCACTTCACGGGCGAGGACGTGGCGGCGATGGAAGCGGCGCTGGAGGGCGAGCCTTCGCACCATGACCGGCTGCACCTGCACTTTGCGCTGGGCAAGGCATACGGCGACTTGAAGCAAGCCGAACCGAGCTTCCGCCACTTTGCCGCGGGCAACACGCTGCGCAGCGAAGAGCTCGAATACGATCCTGATGCGATCACGCGGCAGGTTGACCAGATGATCGCGCGGTTCACCCCGCAATTTCTGGATGGGCACCGCGGGGGCGGTGATCCCTCGCCCGATCCGGTCTTCATCCTGGGCCTGCCGCGCGCCGGGTCGACGCTGCTCGAACAGATCCTCTCCAGCCATTCGCAGGTCGAAGGGACGATGGAGCTGCCCGATATTCCTGCGATCGCGATGCGCGAGGCGCGCAAAGCCGGCGGCGACATGCGCGACTGGCCCGATGCCGTGGCCGACATGCCGCGTGAACGGTTCGCCGAACTGGGGGCGGAATTTCTCGAGCGCACGCGGGTGCAGCGCAAGTCCGGCAAGCCTTTCTACATCGACAAGCTGCCCAACAACTGGAGCTATGCCGGGTTGATCCACCTGATCCTGCCCAATGCCAAGATCATCGACGCGCGGCGCCACCCGCTCGATTGCTGCTTTTCCAATTTCCGCCAGCATTTCGCCAAGGGCCAGGGGTTTTCCTATTCGCTCGACCATATCGGGCGCTATTACCGCGATTATGTGCGGGCAATGGACCATTATGGCGCGGTCCTGCCGGGGCGCATCCACCGCGTGATTCACGAGCGACTGCTCGACGATCCCGAAGCCGAAGTGCGTGCGCTGCTCACCTATCTCGGCCTTGATTTCGAGGATAGCTGCATGGATTTTCACACCAATGCCCGGGCGGTGCGCACCGCTTCGTCCGAGCAGGTGCGCCGGCCGATCAACCGCGACGGTGTGGGGCAATGGCAGCCCTACGATCAATGGCTCGGCCCGCTGCGCGAGGCATTGGGCGATCTGGTCGAGACCTACGCGCGCTAGGGTCAGGACCTGTTAACCCCGCCTCAAAGGCGGGGTTAACAGGTCCTGACCCTAGTGGACCGGTTCCGACATTCCGATCCCGGAATATCGGCCCGACCCACCAGCTATCTGTTTGTGATGGTTCAACTTATCGAAACGCAAGGCCCGGCAATAGCCGGACTCTTCCGTTTCGGTTGAACCACTAGGCTCAGGCCATTGTGGCAAATATGCAATAATTTATCCGAATCGCACGATTTGCGTGGTCAACGCGCCGCAACTCACTTGGCAAATGCCGCCAGTTGTGGCGGATAGGCCACTAGGGACAGTTCAAAGGGGGTGTTTCAGTGAGAATTCCTGAAAATGGCGGCGTACGCGCCTTGACCGCAACACTGATGGCGGGCTGCTCACTCGCCGTCGTCACGCCTGCCATGGCGCAGGAAAAAGACGCGGACGACAGCAATGTCATCATCGTCACCGCGCAGAAGCGCTCGCAGAATCTGCAGGACGTGCCGGTGGCGATCACCGCGCTCGGCAACGAAACGCTCGACCAGTTGCAGGTGAGCCAGTTGCAGGACGTGGTGAAGTATCTGCCGTCGGTGACCATCCAGAAGACCAAGGAAGGCGTAACGCAGGTCTACTTCCGCGGTGTTTCATCGGGCGAAAATGCCAACCACTCCACCTCTCAGCCGACCGTAGGCATATACCTCGATGAAATGCCGATCACGACCATTCAGGGCGCGCTCGACATTCACGCCTATGACCTTGCCCGGGTCGAAGCATTGGCTGGCCCGCAGGGAACACTTTATGGTGCCAGCTCGATGGCCGGCACGGTCAAGATGGTCACCAATCAGCCCGACTATTCGAGCAGCTATGGCGCAGCCGATTTCGAGCTAAACAGCATCGCCCACGGCGAATTCGGCGGCATCGCCGAAGGGTTCTACAACGCCAAATTGTCTGACAGCGCGGCGCTGCGCATAGTCGGCTGGTATCGCCAGGAAGGCGGTTATATCGACAATATCCCGGGCAGCCGAACCTACCCGACTTCCGGCATCGTTCAGGACAATGCCGAATTGGTCGAAGAGGATTACAACGACAGCGAAACTTATGGCGCTCGCCTTGCGCTGGGGATCGAGCTCAACGAGAGCTGGACCGTTCGCCCGACGATAATTGCTCAGGAGCAGAAGTCCGACGGCAGTGGCCAGCAGGAACGCTCGAGCGCGGTCAACGGCAAGCTGCAGACCGTTCAATTCAATCCGGAACGCCGCGATGACAAATGGCTGCAGGCGGCGCTGACAATCGAGGGCAAGATCGGCAGCTGGGACCTGGTGGCAACGGGGGGCAGACTGTGGCGCAAGACCGACGTTGAATTCGACTATTCTGACTACGCCTATTTCTATGACGCGCTCTATGGCTATGGTGCCTATTTCTATGACAACAACTACGATCTGATCAGCCCGAACCAGTTCATCCAGGGCAGCGATCGGTATCGCCGTAATTTCGCCGAAGTGCGCATTTCCAGCCCGCAGGATGCTCCGGTGCGTTTCATCGGCGGCGTGTTTGCACAGCGCCAGCGCCACGGGATCGAGCAGAACTACGTTGTCGAGAACCTGACCGATCTGTTCACCGTCACCGGCACTGACAGCAATGTCTGGCTGACCAAGCAGGACCGCACCGACCGCGACTATGCCGCCTTCGGTGAATTGAGCTTCGATGTCACCGAAAAGCTGACACTGACGGGTGGCGGACGGCTCTATCGTTACCGCAACTCGCTGGTCGGGTTCTTCGGCTTCAACGCCAATTTCTCCAGCGGGACTGGCGAGGCTGCATGCTTCGGCCCACCAATCGTTGATGGCTCGCCCTGCACCAACCTCGACAAGACGACAGCGGATACCGATGCGATCTTCAAGGTCAATGCGACCTACAAGATCAATCCCGACGCGATGGTCTATGTCACCTGGTCGCAAGGCTTCCGCCCCGGCGGCATCAACCGCCGCGGCACATTGCCGCCGTACGAGTCCGACACGCTCGACAATTACGAATTTGGCTGGAAGACGCGGTTTGGCGACGTGACCTTCAACGGCGCGATCTATCAGGAAGACTGGACCAACATCCAGCTGTCGTTCCTGGGGGAAAACGGGCTTTCCGAAGTCCGCAATGCCGGGATTGCCCGCATCCGCGGGATCGAATCCGACCTGACCTATCGTTCGGGCGGGCTCACCCTCTCGCTCGCCGGCAGCTATAACGATGCGACAATCCGGCGCGATTTCTGCCGCATTGCCAACCCCGATTTCGATTGCACCTTCGATCCGGGCGACGGGCGCACAAATGCCCTGCTCGCGCCCACTGGATCGCGGCTACCGATCACCGCCAAGTTCAAGGGCAATGCCATTGCCCGCTATGAATTCTCCGTGGGCGATTGGGAGGGGCATTTCCAAGGCGCACTTTCGCACATTGGCAGCCGGCGCAGCGATCTGCGGACCTTCGAGAATGACCTCAAGGGCACGTTCGGAGCTTTTACCACGGCAGATCTGAGTATTGGCGTCAAGAAGGACAATCTGCGGCTCGAACTGTTCGCAACCAACCTGTTCGACAGCAACGGCATTCTCGACAGTACGGTCCAGTGCCTCGAAACAACTTGCGGCGACCCTTTTGGGGTGAGCAGCACCGGCGGGGTGTTCTACGATTACCCGATCAGGCCGAGAACTGTGGGCATCAAGGCCGGTTTCGACTTCTGATTTCGTGTCGCAAATGTCCAACCAAACAGAAAGGCCGGGCCGCAAGCTCGGCCTTTTTGGTGCCATCGCCCTGATCATGGGCAATATGATCGGTTCGGGCGTGTTCCTGCTGCCTGCCAGCCTTGCCCCGTATGGGTGGAATGCGGTGCTCGGCTGGATCATCACCATTGCAGGCACACTGGTGCTTGCCTGGGTGTTCGCCGCGCTGACCCGCGCCCTTCCCGCGGCGCGCGATCCCACAGGTTTCGTGACCGAGGCTTTCGGCGAGTTGCCGGCATTTCTGGTTGCCTGGCTTTATCTTGTGTCGATCTGGAGTGCTGTGGCCTCGATCTCGATGGCAGGAGTAAACTATCTTTCGTCCTTGCTGCCAGCGATCGGTGCAACCGCCTTCCTGCCTGCGCTCTGCGCAATGGGCCTGGTGTGGACCATGACGCTGGTCAACTTGCGGGGCGTGCGCACGGCGGGCAATTTCCAGATGCTTACCCTGGCGCTCAAGCTGTTGCCGCTGCTGGGCGTGATCGTGCTGGCGGCGCTGGTGCTGGGCGATGGAAGCGGCGAGATCCGGCCTTTCGAATCAAGCGAGGTCAACCCCGGCCAATTGGGCGGCGCGGCGGCGCTGACCCTGTTCGCGCTGCTTGGCTTTGAATGCGCCAGCGTGGCGGCCGGGCAGGTCGAAAACCCCACGGTAAACGTCCCGCGGGCGACGCTATGGGGCACGGCGCTGACCGGGCTCATCTATCTGCTGGTCTGCTCGGCTGTGGCGCTGATGCTGCCCGAAGCGGTTGCCTCCGCTTCGCCCGCGCCTCTCGCGACATTTGTCGAAACCTATTGGAACAGCGGCGCCGGGCAGGTGGTGAGCGTCTTTGCGATCATCAGCTGCGTCGGTGCGGTTAATGGCTGGGTACTGATGCAGGGCGAATTGCCGCGAAGCATGGCTGAACGCGGCATCCTGCCGGCATGGTTTGCGGCCACCGATGCGCGCGGCGCGCCAGTGCGCGCATTGCTGCTGTCGAGCGCGGTGGCAACGTTCTTTCTTGTCTTCACCGCCAGCCGTTCGATGCAGGGGATCTATGAATTCCTGCTGCTGCTTTCGACCAGCGCGACGCTGTGGCTCTACCTGCTCTGCGCGCTGGCAGCCTGGCGGATGAAGGTGGTGAGGGGCTTCGCGCTGGTCGGGGCCGCCTATGCGCTGTGGACGCTGTGGGGTGCGGGGCTGGAGGCGACCGGATGGAGCCTGGTGCTCGCCGGTGCCGGGGTGCCGCTCTATCTGTGGACCCGCCGCAGCCGGGTGCCAGCTGCCGGATAGATCACAGGTTCAGCCGGTTACGGTGTCGAGCCAGCGTTCCGCCAGCGCTTCCGCCTCTTCAGGCGTAAACGGCGCATCCCCCAGCGACAGTTCGAGCCACAGCCCGTCGATCAGCGCGGTCAGCGCAATCGCGGGCAAGCGCGCATCGTCCAGACCCGGCCTGTGCTCGGCGATCAGCGCTTCGAGCCCGCTGCGAAAGTCGCGGTAAAACTCGGCCCGCACCCGTGCGACCCGCGGATCGCTGCGCGACAGGCTCCATAAGGCGATATAGGAAGCGAGCAGCTGCGGGTCGGCGATCGGCGGGCGGAAGCTGGCGGTGATATAGGCGAGCAGACGTGCACGCGGATCGGGCCCGGCGTTCACCACCGCCGCTGCCAGCGCCGCTTCTATATTGCGCCCGGTCATCCGATAGGTTTCGGCGATCGCCTCTGAAACACCGGAAAAGTAATGACGCAGCAGGCCGGGCGACACGCCGGCTTCGGCGCATATCGCCCGCACCGACACGCCCGCCG
>JBGSKN010000299.1:0-4791 GCA_041741215.1 Erythrobacter sp.
CCGCACCAGATAATCGCGCGCCGCCTTGCCGCCCGGCCCGGCGAGGGTATCGACATAGAACGCCTGCGCTGCGTCGGTCACGTCGATCAGGCTGGCGCGGGATTCGGCCTTTTGCGCGGCGACCGGATCGGGCGCGGGCACCTCCATCCCGGCGGACGCAGCCAGTTCCTTGACCGCATCCATGAATTGCAGGCCCGCGTGATCGACCATCCAGCTGATCGCATCGCCATGCGCCCCGCAGCCAAAGCAGTGGTAGAACTGCTTTTGATCATTGACGTAGAAACTGGGTGTTTTCTCGTCGTGGAACGGGCAGCACCCCTTCCATTCACGCCCCGCACGGGTCAGCTTGACGCTGCGCATCACCAGCGTGGACAGCGTGATCCGCGCGCGCAGTTCGTCCTTCCATTGGGGGGTGATGGCCATGAGAAATAGGTGCGCCCGAACTCGCGCCTGTTCAAGCGCTGGCTGTGGAAGGTTCTGTGGTTACGAAAGCGCCGCCTTTACCAGCCCGCTTGCCAGTTTGCCGTCCAGCACCGCGCCGTGGCGGGCTTTCAATTCGGCCATCACCGTGCCCATGTCCTTGATGGAGGAAGCACCGGTTTCGGCCTTGATCGCGTTGATCGCGGCGATGGTTTCAGCTTCGCTCATCATCTGGGGGAGGAATTCCTCGATCACCGCGAGTTCGGCGCGCTCTACCGCGGCCAGTTCATCGCGCCCGCCGGTCACATACATCTCGATCGATTCGCGCCGCTGCTTGGCCATTTTCTGGAGCACGCTGACCACCAGTTCATCATCGGGGATCACCTTGCTGCTGGTGCGTTCCTCGATATCGCGGTCCTTGATCTTCGCGGAAATCTGGCGGAGCGCGGCGGTGCGGGTTTTCTCGCCCGCCTTCATCGCGGCGATGGTGGCGGATTTGATATCATCACGGATCATGGCGTGTTTCCTGTGGATGGAATGGAGCGCCGCGCCTCTAACGCAAATAGTAGGCCTCGCCTAGGTTGACGCGGGGGGATGTGGGGCTTAGCGGACAAAACTTAGCAACATCGCTGGCTTTCATACGAACGGAGCGCCCTATGGCCGACCCCGCATCTTTCCGCGCGCAACCTTCCGGCGCGACGGGAGTCCTCGTTCTGGCCGATGGCACGGTGGTGTGGGGACGGGGCTTTGGATACGCAGGTTCTGCGGTGGGCGAAGTGTGCTTCAACACCGCGATGACTGGCTATCAGGAAGTGATGACCGATCCCAGCTACGCCGCCCAGATCGTCACCTTCACCTTCCCGCATATCGGCAATGTCGGCGCCAATGGCGAGGATGTGGAGAGCAAGGTTGAGGGCGCAGTGGGGTGCATCGTGCGCGACGATGTGACCGAGCCAAGCAGTTTTCGCAGCATCGAAAAATTCACCGAGTGGATGGCGCGCAATGGCAAGATCGGGCTTTCGGGGGTGGACACCCGCGCCCTGACCCGCCGCATCCGCCTTGTCGGCGCGCCCAACGCGGTGATCGCCCATGCGCCTGACGGGAAGTTCGATATCCCCGCCTTGCTGGAACGCGCGCAGGGCTGGCCGGGGCTGGAGGGCATGGACCTCGCCGTGCGCGTGACCCGTGATGCGCAAGAGCAGTGGGAGGGCGGCTATTGGCGGCTCGGCCACGGATACGGGCGAGCGGCACGGGACGCCAAACCCCACGTGGTCGCCATCGATTACGGCGCGAAGGACAACATCTTCCGCAATCTGGTGAAGGCCGGCGCGCGGGTGACAGTGGTTCCGGCCAAGACCTCGTTTGAGGACGTGATGGCGCTTGCGCCCGACGGGGTGTTCCTTTCCAACGGCCCCGGCGATCCGGCGGCGACCGGCGAATATGCGGTGCCGGTAATCGCGGCGCTGCTGGCGGCGGACGTGCCGATCTTCGGCATCTGCCTCGGCCACCAACTGCTCGCGCTGGCAGCGGGCGCGAAGACGGTGAAAATGCACCAGGGCCACCGCGGCGCGAACCACCCCGTCCAGCGCGTGGGTGAGGGCTGGGGGGAGACTTCGGGTCTGGTCGAGATCACCTCGATGAACCACGGCTTCGCGGTGGATGTCGCCACGCTGCCGGAGAATGTCGAGCAGACCCATGTTTCGCTGTTTGATGGGACGAATTGCGGGATCGCGATCAAGGGCAAGCGGGCGTTTGCTGTGCAGTATCACCCTGAGGCAAGTCCGGGGCCGCAGGATAGCTTCTACCTGTTTGCGAAGTTCGTGGGGGGGCTGGGAGCGTAGCTATGGCTGATATCGAGCAGAAGATCGATCGTGCTTTGAAGCGAATTTACTCATCGCATCCAACCAACGATTTTCGCCCACTGTCGGAGATCAAGTCAAACTGCCGCGATGCAGACACTCTCAAAGTCTTGCAGCGGCAAGGCTTTATTGTGTCGCGGATGAGCTTCTCTCCAGTCGATTATATCGAAAACCTAGATAGTTGGGCACTCAGCGCTTACGGGCTTGAGCGCGCTAAGGCGAGCATCGTCGGCGGACGGTGGACTACGAAGACTTTGGCATTCGCGTCTGCAATGACGGGTATTGCGGGCACCGTACTTGGATCATTTCTCGATTCTTGGCTTAAGTGATCCCATGTCTCTAGTATGGCAAACTTGGGGATTTCCTACCTTACCCCCTTCCCCTTGGGGAAGGGTTGGGGATGGGGGTTCGGCGGTGAGGGGGCGGGGCGTCATTTCGGGCGTTGCACACCCGTCCCCCAGCCCCTTCCCTCAAGGGAAGGGGGGCGCGTCAGCACTCATTCCTGGCAATTTCAATCTCGCGCGCGATTACCTGCAACACCCCTTCCATATTCCCCAGCACCTCGTTGTTCCAGAAACGGATCACTCGATAGCCGTTGGCTTCGATGATCCGGGTGCGGTTGGCGTCGGTGGGGCTGTCGGCGTGCTGCCCGCCGTCCAACTCAATCGCGAGGCGCAGCGAGCGGCAGGCGAAGTCGGCGATGAAACCGCCAATCGGGAACTGCCGCGTAAACTTCACGCCCTCAAACCGGCTCGCACGAAGGTGCAGCCACAACCGCTTCTCCGCCTCGGTCGGCTCATTGCGCAGTTTGCGCGCGAGGCCGGTCAGCCGTTTTTCCGCCATTGTCGCACACCCATCCCCACCCCCTTCCCTCAAGGGAAGGGGATTCGGAGCACATAATGCCACGTCGAACAGATATCCAATCCATCCTCGTCATTGGCGCTGGCCCGATCATCATCGGACAGGCGTGCGAGTTTGATTACTCCGGCACGCAGGCGATCAAGGCGTTGAAGGAGGAGGGCTACCGCGTCATCCTCGTCAATTCCAACCCGGCGACGATCATGACCGATCCCGAATTCGCCGACGCGACCTATATCGAGCCGATCACGCCCGATATCGTCGCGAAAATCATCGCCAAGGAACGCCCCGATGCGCTGCTGCCGACGATGGGCGGGCAGACCGCGCTCAACTGCGCGCTGGCGCTGGATGCGGACGGGACGCTGGCAAAATACGGGGTCGAAATGATCGGGGCTAAGGCCGACGCGATCGACAAGGCGGAAAACCGCCAGCGGTTCCGCGATGCGATGACAAGCATCGGCCTGGAAAGCGCTCGCAGCGGCATCGCCAACACGCTCGAAGAAGCGCGCGTGATCCTCGAACGCACCGGCTTGCCCTCGATCATCCGCCCCAGCTTCACGCTCGGCGGCACGGGCGGCGGGATCGCCTATAACAAGGCCGAGTTTGACCAGATCGTGCGCGAAGGCCTCGATGCCTCGCCCACCACCGAAGTGCTGATCGAGGAATCGCTGCTCGGGTGGAAAGAGTTCGAGATGGAGGTGGTGCGCGACCGCAAGGACAACGCGATCATCATCTGCGCCATCGAAAACGTCGATCCGATGGGTGTCCACACCGGGGACAGCATCACCGTCGCCCCGGCGCTGACGCTGACCGACAAGGAATACCAGATCATGCGCAACGCGAGCATTGCTTGCCTGCGCGAAATCGGCGTCGAAACAGGCGGTTCCAACGTGCAATTCGCGGTCAATCCCAGGGACGGGCGCTTGATCGTGATCGAGATGAACCCGCGCGTGTCGCGGTCATCCGCGCTGGCGTCCAAGGCCACCGGCTTCCCCATCGCGCGCGTCGCGGCGAAGCTGGCGGTCGGATACACGCTCGACGAGCTGACCAACGAGATCACCGGGGCAACGCCTGCCAGCTTTGAACCGACCATCGATTACGTCGTCACCAAGATCCCGCGCTTTGCCTTTGAAAAGTTCAAGGGCGCTTCCAATGACCTGGCGACTGCGATGAAATCGGTTGGTGAAGTGATGGCGATTGGCCGCAATTTCGCCGAGTCGATGCAAAAGGCGCTGCGGGGGCTGGAGACGGGGCTGGACGGGTTCAACCGCGTGCCCGAATTGGAAGGCGTCGCCCGCGATGTCCTCACCGCCGCCCTGTCCCGCCGCACGCCCGACCGGTTGCTCAAGGTCGCGCAGGCGATGCGCGAAGGGATGAGCGTTGAGGATATCGCCGCCGTCACCTTCTACGACCCGTGGTTCCTGCGCCAGATCGAAGGCATCATCGCTGCCGAACGCGAAGTGCAGAAGGATGGCTTGCCGCGCGATGCGGCGGGGCTGCGGCGGCTGAAGGCAATGGGCTTTTCGGACAAGCGGCTCGCGACCCTCGCGGTGCGATCGGTCGGCGAGGTCATGGCGATCGGCCGCAATTTCCAGGAGTCGATGCAGAAGGCCTTGCGTGGGCTGGAGACCGGGCTCGACGGGTTCAACCGTGT
>JBGSKN010000300.1:0-5138 GCA_041741215.1 Erythrobacter sp.
GCGGGTGGTGCTGACGCGCGGGCCGGCGCCCGAAGGCGTCACCGCGATTTGCGCGCCGCAGGACATCGCAGGGCTTGACGGCGCGCTGTATTGTTATGTCGAAGGCGGGGCCGAAACAGCCGCGTCTTTTCTGGCCGCCGATCTGGTCGACGAACTGCACCTCTACCGCGCGCCGATCCTGATCGGTGATGGCCGCCGCAGCCTGGGCGCGCTGGGGCTGGCAAGCCTTGCTGATGCGCATGACCGCTGGCGCATCAGTGATAGCCGCAAGCTTGGCAGCGACACCTTCACGGCCTATCTGCGCCGACGAGCTTAACGAGGAACCCAGCCCCATGTTCACCGGTATCGTCACCGCCATCGGCACCATCACCAGCGCCGAGCAGCGCGGCGACCTGCGTTTGCGGATCACCGCCCCGCTGGACCCCGTGCGGATCGATATCGGCGCATCGATTGCCTGTTCGGGCGTGTGCCTGACGGTGGTGGAGCGCGGCGGCGCGGCGGGCGATGCGTGGTTTGATGTCGATCTGTCGGGGGAAAGCATCGGCCGCACCGTGCCCGGCATGTGGGCGGTGGGCGGCAGGCTCAACCTTGAACCCTCGCTGCGGCTGGGTGACGAGCTGGGCGGCCACATTGTCACCGGCCATGTCGATTCGGTCGGCCGGGTGGTGCTGGTGCGGCAGGAAGGCGGCAGCTGGCAGATCGCGATCCGCGCTCGCGCCGAAATGGCCCCGTTCATTGCGGAAAAAGGCTCGATCACGGTCAACGGCGTGTCGCTCACCGTCAACGACGTGCGCGATCACGGCGATGGCGCTTGCGATTTCCTGCTCAACATCATCCCCCACACCGCTGCGGTGACGACGCTTGGTCAATTGGCGGTGGACGACAAGGTCAATCTCGAGATTGACGTTCTGGCGCGGTATCTGAAGCGGATGCAATCGCTCGCCGCAGCAGGTTAGGATCAGCCCATCCGGCGCGATCGGGCTGTCTTTGGCGGCCGGGTTTGTGGTGCATCGCTGCAACGATCTCTCCCTGAAATGCATGGGCGATTCCGGCGCGCATTGTTGGTCTGTCGGTAATGTGACAATCTGTGCCGATGGAGGCCTGCGCATAATAAAGCAGGCCGTCTGATACCCATGAGTCAGGAGAGCGCCCATGAAAATTACAAACGCATCCAGCAAGTTCCTTCGCGGCCTGTTACTGGCCGGCACAGCTTCAGCTTTCTGGGCAAGCCCGGCATTGGCACAGCAGGATGCATCGGGTTCTGCCGATAGCGCCGATAATGCTTCGGGCAATGTCATTATCGTGACCGCGACCAAGCGCGACACGACAATTCAGGATGTGCCCTTTTCGATCAATGCACAGACGCAGGAAAACATCCAGAAATCCGGAGCGGTGACGCTGGAGGATTTGTCGCGCAATGTCGCAGGGTTGACGATCCAGAATCTGGGGCCGGGGCAAAGCCAGGTTTCCGTGCGCGGCATTTCGGCGGGGCAGGTCGTGCGCGATCAGCCCGGCGTGAAGGAACAGGTCGGCGTCTATCTTGATGAAACGGTGGTCTCGCTGTCGCTGTTCACGCCCGATCTTGATCTGTTCGATCTCAACCGCGTTGAAACCCTGCGCGGGCCGCAGGGCACATTGTTCGGTTCGGGTTCGGTTGGCGGCACGATCCGCTATATCTCGAACCAGCCAAAACTGGGCGCGACCGAAGGTCACGTCGAAGCCAATGTCAACACGATTGATGGCGGCAATACCGGCGGCAGCATCAAGGGTGCGGTTAATGTGCCGCTTGGCGACATCGCGGCAGTCCGCGCGGTGGGTTACTACACCCGCTATGCCGGATTTGTTGACGCCTTTGGCCCCGGCGGCGGCAAGAATGTCAATGACGGGGAACGCTATGGCGGCCGTTTGGCGCTGACCGTGGAACCCAGCGATGATCTTTCGATCACCCCGCGGGTAATTTATCAGAAAATCACGGCAAACGGGTTCAACCGGCAAGAGGTATTCAATCTTTTTGCAAACCCGTTCACCACCACGCGCCCTGCGCAACAGCTTGGCGAACGTGAGCAGTTCCTGTTGCTGCAAGAGGATTTTGAAGACGAAACCTTTATTGCCGATCTGACCGTGCGGATCGGGCTTGGCAGTCTCGAACTCACCTCGGTAACATCTTACATCAACCGCGATATTCTGGTCAGCCGCGATGCCAGCGCGCTGAGCGGTTCGGTCTCGGTCGATCTTGGCTTTCCCGAAGCAGGCGTGTTGCTGCCCTCCAATCTGCGCGACACCACCGACCTTGAAACCTTCACCCAGGAAATCCGCCTCGCATCGGATTATGATGGCCCGTTCCAGTGGTTGATCGGCGGGTTCTATTCCGATGTGGAGCGCATCTATGAACAGCGCCTCCCCACCCCCGGTTACGACGCATTTACCGATGCAGTTCTGGGCGCGGGCACTTCGGCGGCGGTGGCCAACGGCTTCCCGGCAGATTCGCCGTTCAATTCGGATCTGCCCTTCGACATCGAACAGATCGCGGTCTTTGGGGAAGTGAGTTACGAAATCACCGACAAGCTGACCTTTACCGCAGGCGGGCGCTACTACGATTTCGAGGAAACGCGGACCATCACCACCGGCGGCCTGTTCGCCAATGGCGATACCGGAGTGGTGGATCGCACCGCGTCAGATGGCATCACCCCGCGCTTCCTGCTGAGCTACAAAGCCAGCTCCGATGTGACGATCAATGCGCAGGCATCGCAGGGCTTCCGGCTGGGCGGGGTCAATGACCCGCTCAACACCCCGCTATGCAATGCCCAGGACCTGGCACTGTTCGGGGGCTTTCAGGATTATGATGACGAAAAACTGTGGAACTACGAACTTGGCGTGAAAACCCAGGGCAATGGCTTCACTTTCAATGCGGCAGCATTTTACAATGATATCAGCAATCTGCAAACTACGCTGGATGCGGGAAGCTGTTCTTCGCGGATCGTGTTCAACGTTCCTGATGCCCACACCGCCGGGGTCGAAGCCGAACTTGGCCTGACCCCGGTCAAGGGCCTCAACCTCAGCGTGAGCGGCAGCTACATCGAGGCTGAATTCGACAGCACACTGCCCGGCGCTCTGACCGCGGCCACCGGCATCCGCGAAGGCAATCGCCTGCCTTCGGTGCCCAAGTTCCAGATTTCTGCCAGCAGCAGCTATGAATGGGATATTGGTGCATCGACCACGGCGTTCGTGTCGAGCTCTTTCCAGCATGTCGGATCGCGCTTCACCCAGCCTTCCGATCAGGAAAACAATCCGCGCACCTTTGTCCACGGATTGCCGTTTGCCGGGATGCCGGCAAATGCCTCGACCACGGTTGACCTGAAATTGCCCGATTACCAGCTGGTCAATCTCAGCGCCGGGATCGAGCTTGATAGCGGGCTGTCGCTGACCGCCTATGTCAATAATCTGTTCGATGAAAACCCGCTGCTGTCGTTCGATCGTGAACGCGGCGGACGGGCACGGCTCGGGTTCAATATCGGCCAGCCGCGCACCTTTGGGGTAACTGCGCGCCAGAAGTTCTGACGCCGGGATGACACCATGCACAAGCGGGGCGATCTGCAAATGATCGCCCCGCTTGCTGCATCTGTCGCTGCGCCCCTGCGATCTGCGCGGCCCACGAAAATTGCATTTGAAGTGTTGTAAATCAGGAATATCGCAAAGGTTCAGGGCAATACAGCATCGCCCTTGCTGACTTCATCCGGCCAATGGCCCTGCGGCAAAATCCGCGCGGTTGATGGCATAGACAAGGTGCGGGATTTCCGTCCCGTCGGCCATGATCCGCTCCTCGCGGCGCTCGGTCAGGCGCGCGCCAATCCGTTCCATCGCGCGGCGTGATCGCAGGTTGCTCTCACCCACCAGAAACCGGCATTCGGCCACACTGCCGAGCGCGTGCGCCAGCATCAGCCGCTTCATATCGTGGTTGAAGGTGCTGCCCCAGCAGGTGCGCGCCAGAAACGTCCAGCCAATCTCGACCGATCCGCCATCGACCTGCTCCAGCCCGTCCAACCGCGATGAGCCAATCACCGCGCCGCTCTCGCGGTCAATCGCCAGCAGCGCCCCGCCGCTCGCCATTGCGCCATCGAAAAATGCACGGAACACCAGTTCGCGCCAGCGATCATGCGCCGGGTGCTGCGCCCAGATCAGCGGGTCGGATGCAACTGCGAACAGCGCATCCCAGTCATCGTGGCGCAAGGGCCGCAGCAACACGCGCTGACCTTCGAGCACAGGCTGACGGTCAATCAAACGCGCTGTCCCTCAAACTGCTACCGCCGACAGTGCGGCGATGAACCGGGGCAGATTGGCCATCGTCAGGCCCGCGATGTTGATGCGCCCCGATGCGGCCATGTAAATGCCGTGGTCTTCGCGCAAGGTGGTGACTTCGTCCCTTGTCACCGGCAGCATCGCAAACAGCCCGTTCTGATTGCCCAGCGCGGTCAGATCGATCCGCCCTGCACGGCCCTTGGCCGCCAGCGCATCGCGCACCGCCCGCATCCGCGCGCGCATATCGTCAAGCTCTGCCAGCCACGCGCTGGTCATGCCGGGATCGTTCAAGATGATCCGCACCGCTGCGGCGCCATGATCGGGCGGCATCGACCAGCAGGCGCGGGCCAGCGCATTGGCGTTGGAAAAGGCGGTGTCCAGCACCTCCTGCCCATTGCCAAGGATGTAGAACGCCCCCACCCGATCACGATACTGGCCGAAATTCTTGTCGCAGCTATAGGCGATGAAGGCCTCTGGCACCTTTGCCAGAACCGCGCGCATCCCGGCGGCGTCTTCATCAAGCCCGTGGCCAAGCCCCTGATAGGCCGAATCTATAATCGGGAAGGTGCCTGACGCTGCAAAAGCATCGGCCATCGCCTCCCACTGATCGGGCGTGTAATCGATCCCGGTCGGGTTATGGCAGCAGGCGTGCAGCAGGACCGTCGCATCTTTACCCGCACCATTGATCGCCGCCAGCACGGCATCCAGATTGGCGCTGCCATCTGGTCTGGCGTGATCGAAAGCGATCAGCTCCAGACCCAGATCGGCAATGATCTGGGCATGGTTGGGCCAGCTTGGCACGCCCATGTGCACCCGCTTGACCCCCGCCTGCTGCGCCAGCG
>JBGSKN010000301.1:0-3679 GCA_041741215.1 Erythrobacter sp.
GCACTTGAAGCGCGTCGGCGGCGGGCTCGAAAGCGCGGTCAACAATTACAACAAATTCGTCGGCAGCTTCGAACGCAACGTCCTGTCATCCGGGCGCAGGCTCGCGGAAAAGGGCGTCGAAATCGGCAAGCAGGCGATCGAAGACGTGCCGCTGGTGGAAAGCGCCCCGCGCTACAACGCGGCCGATGCGGATGGGGTTGAGGCGGATTACCCTGCGCTGGAACCGCGCAAGGACGCAGCGGAGTGATTTTAACCATCGCAGGAGGTTGATCGGGATGCGCGTATTTTATCAGGTCATGGCCGCTTTGCTTGCGCAACTGGCAAGCCCCCTGGCCGCTGAAGCAAATGCGGGCCCCTTGGTGCCGCGCGATGAGTGTGTCGGCGACCAAGGGCTGGCGGCGCTCGGCGAAAAGCTGCGCCATGCATCACGTGACCGCGATACCGATGCGCTGATGCAACTGGTCGATGATAATATTCAGCTCGATTTCGGAGGAGGCAGCGGCAAGCGTGAACTGGAGCAGCGACTGACCTCGCCCGACTACAATTTGTGGAACGAGCTCGGCGCAGCAATCGCGCTGGGTTGCGGGATCTCCCCTGCTATGAACGGAGATGGCTACGCCTCGTGGCCGTGGTATTTCTCCAAGGATATCATCCCGCTCGACCCGTTCGAGGCGTTCATTGTTACAGGTGAGCACGTCAGGTTGCGCAGCGGCGCATCATCCTCGGCAACGATCATCGGTGCAGTATCGTGGGACTATGTGCGGCTGAACGATTACCCACCAGAGGATGCTGCCTATGCCAAGGTTGAAACCCGCAATGGATTACAAGGCTACATCGCCAAAGCCTATTTGCGCAGCCTCGTCGATTACCGGCTGGTCGCCACCAAGCGTGACGGTAACTGGCGCGTGACTGCCTTCATTGCGGGTGACTAGTCAGCCCTGCTCAACCCCGCCAGCACCTCATACGCCAGCACCGCCGCTGCCACCGCTGCGTTCAATGAATCCGCGCGGCCCTTCATCGGCATCGTCACCCGCAGGTCGCAGGCTGCCTCGTATTCCTCCGGCAACCCTTGCGATTCGTTACCGACCAGAATGAAGCACGGCGCCTCATACGCCGCGCCGCGATAGGGCACCGCATCGCGCAAGGACGCGGCGACAAGCTGACCATCTTGCCCCCGCAACCACGGCAGAAACTCCTCCCACCGCGCTTGTGCGACCGGCACGGTGAACACCGCGCCCATGCTCGCACGCACGGCTTCGGCGCTGAAGGGATCGGCGCAATCATCGATCAGGATCAGCCCGCCTGCGCCCACCGCATCGCCGGTGCGCAGCATCGTGCCAATGTTGCCGGGATCGCGCAAAGCCTGCGCCACCAGCCAGATCGGCGCATTGCTGCGGTCAAGCGCGCCAAGCCCGGTGTCCCATTCATCGAACACGCCCACCACGCTCTGCGCGTTGTCCTTGCCGGTGATCTTGGACAGGATATCGGCGGGGGTGGTGATAACCTCGCCGCCTGCCGCCACGACGTCAGCCTCCAGCCGCGCCAGCAGATCGTGGGCGGGGCGTGCGCGCTCGTTTCCGGCGGCCATCACCAATGTCTGCGGCAACCGCCCGCAGCTGCGCGCATCCTCCATCAGCCGCAACCCCTCGACCAGAAACTGGCCGCTACGCTTGCGGTGCTTCTTGTCGCGCAATGACCGCAGATATTTGACGGTCGGATTGGAAAAGCCGGTGATGTGCCTGCGCATGATGAAACCGCTGGCCGCGAACGGCTCTCCGCGTCAATCCTCGCCAAAGCCGTTTGCGATCAGCGCGACCAGATCGGCCAGCACCGCATCGGCATTATCGCCTGTTACCGCCACTTCGACCGTGTCGCCCTTGGCCGCGCCGAGCATCATCAGGCCGAGAATCGATCCGCCAGCCGCGCTGTGCGGGGGCTTGGATACGGTGACGGTCACATTTTCAGGCAGGACAGCAACCGCGCCGACAAACTTCGCGCTTGCCCGCGCGTGCAGGCCGCGGCGGTTGATGATGGTGACATTCGAGCGCGCCTCCCCCACTGCGGCGAACCTTCAGGCCTTGGCCCGTGCGGGGGCTGTTTCCTGGCCGAGCAATTCGCTGGCGATGGTGATGTAATTGCGCCCGGCGGTCTGCGCCGCGTGGACCGCAGCGGTCACATCCATCACCTTGCGTGCACCTGCCAGCCGGATCAGCATCGGCAGGTTGATCCCCGCGATCACCTCGACCTGACCTGCCACCAGCAGTGAAATCGCAAGGTTTGACGGCGTGCCGCCAAACAGGTCGGTCAGGATGATGACGCCGCTGCCGCCGTCGACTGCACCGATCGCGTCGGCGATGTCGGTGCGGCGCTGTTCCATATCGTCATTGGCGCCAATGCAGACGGTCGCGATCCCGTCTTGCGGGCCGACGACATGCTCCATTGCCTCGACAAATTGGTCCGCAAGGCGGCCGTGGGTTACCAGGATCAAACCGATCATGTGTGAAAAAGGGTCCGTTAACTGCCCGCCGGGGGCCAAGCCTTACGCGTTTCAACCGATCTGGACAATGCCGGCATTTCCGAGCGCCGCGATCACCTTCGATCGCGTTCAATCTCGTCAGCTGCGCGTGAGCCCAGGTTACGATGGCGGACAGTGGGCGAAAATCCCGCAGCGCGCAAGCCTTCAGCCATGCGTTCGGCGGTATAGACCGAACGGTGTCTCCCCCCGGTACACCCGAACGCGACGTGGACATAGGGTTTGCCCTGCGCCTGATAGCGCGGGAGCAGCACCAGCAGCAGATCGCGGATGCGGGCGAATGCGTCGGCAAAGGCCGGATCGGTTTCGATATGCGCGCCCACGGCGGCATCCTGCCCGGTCAGTTCGCGCAAACCCGGCACCCAGTGCGGATTGTCGAGAAAGCGCATGTCGAACACCAGATCAGCCAGCGGCGGCATCCCTCGGGCAAAGCCGAAACTGGACAGCGTCAAGGTTATCGCCGCTTCGCCCGCGCTGTCGCCAAACAGCTTGCGCACCTGGCCTTGCAGATCATTGCTGGTCATCGCGCTGGTATCGATAATCGCGTCGGCCCAGCGGCGCAGCGGTTCGAGCAGTTCGCGTTCGGCGGCGATGCCCTCCATCACCGGGCGTCCGGCAGCCATCGGGTGACGGCGGCGGGTTTCGTTATAGCGGCGTTCGAGTTCCGCGCCCGAACAGTCGAGAAACAGGAAGGTGAGCGCGATGTCGGGGCGGGCGGCCAGATCCTTTACCAGCGCGATGATATCGGCAGGAACAAACCCGCGGGTGCGCGAATCGAACCCGATGGCGAGCGGCCCGCGCGGTTCTTCGGGCATGGCGACCAGACGTTTGAGCAGCCGCACCGGGAAATTGTCGATGGTTTCCCAGCCCAGATCCTCCAGCACCGCCAGCGTGGTGGATTTGCCCGCTCCCGACAGGCCTGTCACCAGCAGCAATTGCTGCTGCGGCATGGCACCTTGGACGGCGGCGGGGGATGGCGGGTTGGTCATTGCCGCCCATCTTGCCCGGATGGGCCGCGAAGGGAAGCCGGTTTGAACACCAAGCCGTGCATCTCCAACGCCCATTCGGCGCGCACGGCGGGCGCGATGGGGCCGGGATCGAAGGCAAGCAGCGGGATCTGCACCCCGGCAATGGCGCGCCGGGGCA
>JBGSKN010000302.1:0-2444 GCA_041741215.1 Erythrobacter sp.
ACCGCAACCATGCACCGGCGCCGTTAACCCCGGTGAAACGAGAGCAGGATCGGGGTTCAGATCAGGTGTCCGCGAGGATGCGGCACCGAGCGTGGCGGTGATCCCGTTGCCGCCATCGCGGGCGAACCCCGATCCCCACCACGAAATTGCCGCGATTGATGCCGCCTGCATCACGGCTGCACGCCTGGCCGCAGCGCTTGGCCCGGACAGCGGCGCGGCGGAAGATTACTGGCGCGCATTGTTCCGCGCCACCTACAAGGCCGAATTCCGGGTCGAGAAACATGGCCGGGAAAACGACATTCTGTCGGTCAACGCCGATCACTTCAGCGGCTTGCTCCCGCTGGCGCTCGACGCGGCGGGAATTGCGCCCGGTGAGCATGGCGCAGCCCTCACCCCGCGCATCACCCCAGATGAACGGCGCGCCATCCTTGGCTGGTGGAAACGGCGGCGGCGGCTGGGCAAGCCGCTCAATTTTGTCCGGCTGGTCAAGGCCAGCACCACCTTTGCCGGGGCAGCGCGCTATGCCGCATGGAAGATCGAACGCCACACCGGCATGCCCGTAGTGCTGACCCCGTTTGACGAGCGGTTCCCGCTGCTCGCCGCGCCGCGCGTGTTGTGGAACCTGTGGCGGCATCGCAGCCGCCAGGGTTCGGGCTAGAGCGGTTTGACCGCGTTTTCGCAAGTCACCGGGTGATTCCACCCGGCTCGAAAACGCCCTAAAGATACCTTATTGCAATCGCCAGCCGGGTAATGCCTTCGCCCGCCGTAAAGCGCACTTTTTCGAGCGCAGGCGGACGCGGAATGCCGAGAAATTTCGAGATTGTCGGATTGTTTGACATCCCGGCCCCGTCAGTCGAAAAATCGGTTTTGCGGTTGCCGTTGACATCGTGCTGGATCGCGATCGCATAATCGCCAGCCGATGGCAGCGGCACACACACAGCAACCCCACCTTCGTCCGGGGTGGCTTCGACCTTCATGATATAACGCTTGCTTTTCAACCAATCCTGTCTGTTGGCGGGATAGGTGCGCACGAACAGGTGGCCGGTTGAAGATTTCATACCGCTCACCATGATCCGCACCGCCGGGCCTTTACCGGGCGCGCACAGGCTCATGTCATTGGTGCTGGTGCGGGCATAGGTGTGGGCCTGCGCGGCAAGCGGTGCGCTGACGCCGCCGCCCGACAGGGCTACCCCCACTGCGGCAAGCGGCAGCGCCGTTCTGCTCGCGGTGCGCAGCAGATCAGGCAGGCGGGCAAGGAAAGCGGAACCAGTCATCAGCTTCTCGTCGATCAGAGGGGAATGGGCGGCGCACAGGCAGCCATGCGGCCACAAGGCCAGTCAGATATCATGCGAATGTGCCATCGTCCGCATGAATTGCGGCTTAATTGCCCAAGCCTGTGCATTTTGCAGATCAATCACCGCCGTGGAAAAGCTGCGAAGCGCGCTTGTCCCCTGATTCGCGGCTCCCGTATGGCAGGAGCACCGCCAGAAAGGGCCTGCGCCGCGCGATGCCTGCACCACTGATCTCGCCTTCGATCCTCTCAGCCGATTTCGCGCGGCTGGGAGAGGAAGTGCGCGCGGTTGACAGCGCCGGGGCGGACTGGATCCACATTGATGTGATGGACGGGCATTTCGTGCCCAACATCACGATCGGGCCGGACGTGGTCAAGGCGCTGCGTCCGCACACCGCCAAACCGTTCGACGTGCATCTGATGATCGCCCCGGTTGATCCCTATCTCGAAGCCTTCGCCAATGCGGGTGCGGACATCATCACCGTCCACCCCGAAGCCGGGCCGCATATTCACCGCACGCTGCAGGCGATCAAGGCGCTGGGGAAAAAGGCCGGTGTGGTGATCAACCCCGGCACCCCGGTCGAAGTGCTCGACAATCTGATGGATCTGGCTGACCTGATTCTGGTGATGAGCGTCAATCCCGGCTTTGGCGGGCAAAGCTTTATCCCCTCGCAATTGGAAAAGGTCGCGCGGATCCGGTCGATGATTACCCGTTCGGGCCGGACAATCCATCTTGAGGTGGACGGCGGGGTCAACCCCGACACCGCGCGAATGTGTGTCGAGGCTGGGGCCGATGTGCTGGTCGCAGGCTCTGCTACGTTCAAGGGCGGGCCGGATTGCTACGCAGCAAATATCGCGACGCTAAAGGCAGGGCGGTGATGGCGACGCTGCTGCGCACCCCTGCTGGCCGCCGCGCCGATGCACTGGTTGAACGGGTGGCGGAGAATCCAGTGCTGGCTCTGGCCAGCGAAACGCGGTCTGGGACGATACAGCGCCCACAGCCTGCGCTCGAACCTGCGCCCGAAGAACCCTCACGCGCGCTGGCGCTAAGCGATATGATCGCGGTGCAGGCCGGGCCGGGAGAGGCGCTGATCCGGCTGGCCTATCGCATCGGCGTGCCGGGTCACGCGCTGGCCGCGCCGTTTCGCCGCCC
>JBGSKN010000303.1:0-7226 GCA_041741215.1 Erythrobacter sp.
GGCTTCGAAATACGGGGCCGATCTGATCAAGATCACCGCCACTGGCGGGGTGCTGTCCCAGCAGGGGCGCGGGCTGGAAGCGCATTTCACCGACGCGGAAATGACCGCGATTGTCGATACCGCCGAAAGCCTTGGCCTGAAGGTTGCAGCCCACGCGCACGGCGCGCGCGGGATCGAAGCGGCGGCTCGCGCAGGCGTGCACACGATCAAACACGGCACCTATCTGGATGCACAGGCCGCCAAGGTAATGCGCGAAAACGGCACCGTGCTGGTGCCGACGCTGATGGCGCTGCAAGGCGTTTCCGAAGGGCTGGGCAAGGGCACCTACACTCCTGTGGTCGAGGAAAAAATCCGCGCCGTGGTGCCGCTGATGTCATCGCTGGTCAGCCGCGCACGGCAATACGGGGTCACAATCGCGTTTGGCACCGATGCCGGCGTCTATCCCCATTCCCGCAATGCCGAGGAGTTTGCGCTGATGGTAGCGCAAGGCATGTCGGCCCGCGAAGCCTTGGCATCGGCGACCTTGGTGGCGGCGCAGGTGATCGGACTGGAAGCGCAAATCGGGCGGCTGGCACCCGGCTTTTCCGCCGACATCATCGCGGTGGACGGCAATCCGCTGGCCGATGTGACGGTGCTGGAAAAGGTCGGCTTTGTCATGGTGCGCGGGCGCGTGATTGAATGATCGCCCGCGGCTGACCCGCCGGCGATCCGCCGGGGCGTAACCAATCGCGGGTTTCGTGCGAACCGGAAAGGTGATGAAACATGCTCACCTGATCGCGCTCGCCCCGGTTATTGCAATCGTCAGCCTGGGAATGTCCAGCCTTGTGGCGGCTGGCGCCAGCCAGAACGCCGGTTCCGACGAAGGCGCCAGCGCGCAACCCGTGATGGTCAGCAACTCGCGCCCGCCGCGTTACTGGACAAGCGAATTTTCGACCGATTTCAACAAGTCGATCATCCGCTTTGACGAAGTGAGCGAAGGCGGGCCGGGCAAGGACGGCATCCGCTCGATCGACAATCCGCGCTTTGCCCCGGTCAATGCCCCCTATCCGATGGAACTGGGGCCGAAAGAACCGGTCATCAGCTTTAGCCACAAGGGCGAAGCGCGCGCCTATCCGCTGCGCATTCTGATTCGCCATGAAATCGTCAATGATGTCATCAATGGCCTGCCGGTCACGGTCACTTACTGCCCGCTATGCGATAGCGCGGTGGTGTTTGATCGCCGCTTCGATGGCCGGGTGCTCGATTTCGGGGCGACCGGCAAACTGCGCCATTCGGATATGGTGATGTATGACCGGCAAACCGAAACATGGTGGCAGCAATTTGTCGGCGGCGGCCTGATTGGCGAATATGCCGGGCGCGAATTGACCATGCTGCCATCAAGGGTCGAATCGCTGACGCTGTTCAAATCGCGCTTTCCCGGAGGCCAGATCCTGCTGCCCGCAGCCGAGATGACGCAGGTCTATTTCAACCCCTATGAAAATTATGACGGGCGCAATCGCCCCTATCCCTTCTTCACCGGCGATCTGCCGCAGGACATCGAACCGATGGCCCGCGTGGTGGCCGTGGGCGACAAGGCATGGAGCCTGCGCCACCTGTCACGCAAGGGCCGGATCGAAGATGGCGATATCGTGCTCAGCTGGACAGCGGGGCAGAACTCTGCGGTCGACGCGCGCGACATTTCGCGCGGGCGCGATATCGGCAATGTGGTGGTGCAGCGCAAATCGGATGGCGGCCTGATCGATATCCCGCACGATGTGACCTTTGCCTTCGCCTTTTTCGCGATGCGTCCGGGCGGGGAGATCATCGATGAATAATGCCGCCGCCGTGAGACTGGGGAATGCCGGTATGATCGCAAGCCTGATCAAGGCACTGCTGGCACTGCTGGCGGTGCTGGCGATTGGCCTGTTCGCCATGCCCGCCGCTGCCGCGCAGGTGCAGAAATTTGATGAACAGGCCTTGGCCAGGGCGCAGGCGCAGGGTCGCCCCGTGCTGGTTGATGTCTATGCCGACTGGTGTTCGGTCTGCAAGGTGCAGCACAAGCAGATCACCGCGATTACCGCCGATCCGGCCTATGACCGGCTGCTGGTGCTGCGGCTGAATTATGACACCCAGAAAGCCGAGCGGCGCAAGCTGAACGTGCCGCGCCAAAGCACGCTGATCGCGTTCAAGGGGCGCGCCGAAACAGGGCGGGTGATCGCCGCAACCGACAGTGCAACCATCGCCGGGCTGTTGCAATCGACGCTTCAATAAGGTGGCCGCAATAAAATGGCCGCAATAAAATAACTGTGCGATGCCGGGGCCTCAGCTATGGCCCGGATGCTTTTTTCCCGATCAAAGGATAACCCGATGTCGTTTCTGCCATCCCTGCCGCGCCGCACCAATCTGTCCGACGTGATGAAGGCGTTTCCGCTGGCGTGGGACCAGATGCTGGATTTCCACGATGTCGTCCTGCGCGGTGAAAGCCCGCTTTCGATCGGTGAACGCGAATTGATTGCCGCCTATGTCTCGGCGCTCAACCAGTGCCATTTCTGCTATAACGCGCACCGGGTCTATTCCGAAAGCTATGGCTATGCCCCCGAAGTCTGCCCGGCGATAATCGATGATCTGGCCAGCGCGCCGATCGATGATCGCCTGCGCCCGGTGCTGGCCTATGCGGGCAAGCTGACGCTGCATCCCGCGCAGGTGAGCGACGCCGATATCGCCGCGATCCTTGCCGCCGGCTGGGACGAACGCGCGGTGGCCGATGCCAACAAGGTGACGGCGCTGTTCAATTACATGAACCGGGTCATTCTGGGCATGGGCGTGGATGATTTCGAAGATTACTACGGCCGCCGTCTGGCCGCCGTGCGCGCGCAGCCGATCGCTGAACGGATCGCCGCCAACACCGCCGACATCGGCAGCCAGCATTATCGCAAGTTCGGGGTGCAGCTGGGTCTGGTTGCGGCCTGATCCGCGCGCATTGACGGGGCTGGATTCGCTTCCCGATCTGATCTAACCATGACCATCCCCGGGGAGCGTGCCCTCCGTGAACCGCTCAGGTGAGCGGCCAGCGGAAAATGCTGAGAGGGACGGGTAGCACCGTCCGACCCGTTGAACCTGAACCGATTAACATCGGCGGAGGGAGCGGGCTGGTCTGATCGCCACACGTCCGCGCTCCATCCGCTTTGAGGAGAGAGCAGACATGGCCGACATCAACTCGCCGGTAGAAATTGGCGTCACCACCGGGCCGATCCGTGGCAGCCGCAAGATCCATGTCGGCGCGCGCACCGGTTCGGGCATCCGCGTTGCCATGCGCGAGATCGACCTTGAAGGCGGCGAGCCTTCGGTGCGGGTCTATGACACCTCCGGCCCCTATACCGACCCGCAAGCCCATATCGATATCAACGCAGGGCTCCCGCAGCTTCGCCGCGACTGGATCATGGCGCGCGGCGATGTTGAGGCTTACGATGGGCGCGAAATCAAGCCGGAGGACAACGGTCAACTCGGCCCTGACCGCAGCGGCGGCGTCCCGCAGTTCCCCAACGCCATCAAGCGCCCCTTGCGCGCCAGACCGGGCATGAACGTCAGCCAGATGCACTATGCCCGCCAAGGCATCATCACGCCTGAAATGGAATATGTCGCCGAACGCGAGAATCTGGGGCGCGAAATCGCCGCTGATCTGGTGCGCGACGGGCAAAGCTGGGGCGCAGAAATCCCGACCATCATCACCCCCGAATTCGTCCGCGATGAAATCGCCCGTGGCCGCGCGATCATCCCCAACAACATCAACCACCCCGAAAGCGAACCGATGGCAATCGGGCGCAACTTCCTCGTCAAGATCAACGCCAATATCGGCAACTCCGCCGTGGCATCGAACGTCGCGCAGGAAGTCGACAAGATGGTCTGGGCGACCCGCTGGGGCGCGGACACGATCATGGACCTGTCCACCGGGCGCAACATCCACGACACCCGCGAATGGATCATCCGCAACGCCGCCGTCCCGGTCGGCACCGTGCCGATCTATCAGGCGCTGGAAAAGGTTGGCGGGGTGGCCGAGGAACTGACCTGGGAGATCTTCCGCGACACGCTGATCGAACAGGCCGAACAGGGGGTGGATTACTTCACCATCCATGCCGGCGTGCGGCTCGCCTATGTCCCGATGGCGGCCAAGCGCGTCACCGGGATCGTATCGCGCGGCGGATCGATCATGGCCAAGTGGTGCCTCGCCCACCATAAGGAAAGCTTCCTCTACGAACATTTCGACGAGATCACCGAGATCATGAAGGCGTACGACATCGCCTACAGCCTTGGCGACGGCCTGCGTCCCGGCTCGATCGCGGACGCCAATGACGAAGCGCAGTTCTCCGAACTCTACACGCTGGGCGAACTCACCCACCGCGCCTGGGCGCAGGATGTGCAGGTGATGATCGAAGGGCCGGGCCATGTGCCGATGCACAAGATCAAGGAGAACATGGAAAAGCAGCTGCAGGTCTGCGGTGAGGCCCCGTTCTACACGCTCGGCCCGCTCGTCACCGATATTGCGCCGGGATATGACCACATCACCAGCGGCATCGGCGCGGCGCAGATCGGCTGGTATGGCACCGCCATGCTCTGCTACGTCACGCCCAAGGAGCATCTGGGTCTGCCCGACCGTGACGATGTGAAGGTCGGCGTCATCACCTACAAGCTGGCAGCCCACGCGGCGGATCTCGCCAAGGGGCACCCGGCCTCGCAAGTGCGCGACAATGCGCTGTCCAAGGCCCGCTTCGAATTCCGCTGGCGCGACCAGTTCAACCTCAGCCTCGACCCCGAAACCGCCGAGCAGTATCACGACCAGACGTTGCCTGCCGAAGGCGCAAAGTCTGCCCATTTCTGCTCGATGTGCGGGCCGAAATTCTGCTCGATGCAGATCAGTCAGGACGTGCGCGATTTCGCCGCCAAGCAGAACGAAAGCCCCGAAACCTTCCTCGCCTCGGAAAAGCTGGGCGCAGACACCGCCGAGGCGAGCCGTCAGGCCGCGCTGAAAGGCATGGAGGAGATGAGCCGCCGCTACAACGAAGGCGGGCGCGAGCTGTATGTGGGCGCAGGGAACCGCGAGCACGATTGAGGCGCGGGCACTTTCCCCCGCGCCTTCTTGCGCCAGATCAATTCGCTTACCGCGTGACCTGCTACGGTTCGGGGTAATCCGGGCCAGATGCAGGCCGAGCAGGAGGTGGCGATGCGACCTGTCAATACGTTCAAAGCCGGGCTTTCAACCGGAGCCATGCTCGGACTGTTGCATGTGATGTGGGCGGCGCTCGTCGCTGCGGGCTGGGGGCAGGCGGTGCTCGAATTCGTGCTGCGGCTGCACATGATCCGGTTCGACTTTACCGTCGGCCCCTTCGTGCTGGCGACCGCCGCCGGGCTGGTCGGGCTGACAGCCAGCATTGGCTTTGTCTGCGGCTTGGTATTCGCGCTGATTTGGAACGCCCTCGCCGCGCGCGCGGATTAATCTGCGGGCAACACCCCTGCGCGGACGATGCCCGATTGACCCCCACGGCGAAAAAGTAGACACTTCAGGCCGGGCCGTGTTTCGTCTGGGGGATCGACTTATGACTGCTTACCGCCTGCTGCAAATCCTGTTGGTCGCTTTTGGGGCGGTGTTCTGCCTCGTCTGGCCGCTGGCAATCATCTGGCCAAGCGGCTGGGCATGGCATGATGGCCCGCCGACGGCCTCGCAATATTTCATGATGATCGTGGGCGTTTACGCGACGCTCGGCGTGTTCATGATCCGCGCCGCGCGCGATCCGCTGAGCCATGTGTCGCTGATCTGGTTCGTCGCTGTGTCGAGCGCGGTGCACGCCGCAATCATGGCGCTGCAATCGCTGAGCGCCCCGATGCACCACGGCCACCTGTTTGGCGATGTCCCGGCATTGCTGCTGGTGACGATTGCGTTCGCGGTGCTGCTGCCAAGAGCGCAGCGCGCGGCGGCCTAACCCGCCTCACCCGCGCGCCACGTTCTCCAGCAATTCCGCAGTCACCGGATAACCGGCATCGGTGAGGATCGTCAGCCAGGGCTGGCCTTCGTGTTCGACCACTTTGGGCATGATTGTCCTGACCGGGATCGCTTCGGCCTGGGCTTTGGCTTCCTCGAAGGAGGCGAACAGGGCGAGCCGTTCGAGATTGCGGCGGGTCGGGAAGATCAGTTTGATTGCGCCTTGCTGCGCAGCCTCGATCGCGCCTTGGGCCGAGGTCCAGAACAGGTGCGTGTTTTCGGCATGGTCAATCGATACATCGACCGCGCCCGTGCCGAGATTGGCGAGGTAGAAGCGGGTGTCATAGATGCGCGGGATGTTTTCGCTCTTGGGAAACCAGCGCGCAAAGGGCGTGATCTGCGACAGGTCGAGCGTCCAGCCGAACGCTTCCAGCACCGGTGCGAGCGCCCCCACCTCGGCCAGCATTGCCCGCGCCTGCGCCGCTCGGTCGGCAGTGATGTCGCCTGCAAGACCCAGCGCCAGACCGGTCTCCTCCAGCGTTTCGCGCACCGCCGCGATTTGATGCGCGGCTTCGTCTGGCGTCATGGCGCCGTTCGCGGCCACCGCTTCGCCCAGTGCAAAGTCCGCAGGGTCGACCCGCCCGCCGGGAAACACCGCCATGCCGCCAGCAAAGGTCATGTTGCGTGAACGCACCGTCATCAGCACTTCGGGCGCGCCGCCCTGCGGGGCGTTGCGGAAGATGATGATGGTTGCGGCGGGAATGCCCGTGGGGCTGGAATCGGTGTTCATCGCGGCAAAGCATGGCCCTGCGCCGCGCGCTTGCCAAGGGCCAAGATGTCTATCAGCCGATTGAGACGGAAATCGCCCTACTGGTGTCGGGATAGTTTACAATGCGCATCGCAGTGAGTGGCGGCGCGGGAATTATAACATTATAATCATTGTATATTTCAAGTCTGGCACGGGCTGTGCATTAAACAGGCTGTCTCAATGGTCTTCGATGAGAGGCGCAATCTTTCCTGGTCTCCGGATCGCGCCTCCCCAAAACAAAAACCGCCCCGCACTGGTCCTGCGGGGCGGTTTTTTGTTGGGGGGAATTTTTTGTTTTAGAGCGCTTTCCGACCATTCTGGATCGCCCTGATTGCGACAGGAGAGCCGCTGGACAGGAGTGGCACGCAGCGCGGGCCTGTCGGCCCCCGGGCAAGTGTCGCGACGAAGCCAGCGGCTCTCCTGTCACAACCCCGCAGGGGCGGGCCGCTTTTGGCCCATCACCGC
>JBGSKN010000304.1:0-3242 GCA_041741215.1 Erythrobacter sp.
CCGCGGATCGGGCGATCCTCACGGTCTCCGCGCGGCCCAAAGTGGCCATCATCGGCACCGGTGATGAGCTCGCCCCGCCGGGCAAGGCGCATCTGCGCGCCGACGCCATTCCCGAAAGCGTGACCTTCGGCATCGCCGCAATGGCCGAGCAGGCCGGTGCGCAAGTGGTATCGCGGATGACCGGGGATGATAGCCTGCCCGCGCTCCAGCGTCTGGCCGCACAGATGCTCGATCAATCCGATGTCGTGATCGTCACCGGCGGCGCATCGGTTGGCGCGCACGATTTTGCCAAGCCGATGTTCGAGGCCCACGGACTGGAATTGCTGTTTTCCAAAGTCGCGATGAAACCGGGCAAGCCGGTGTGGCTGGGCCGGGCGAAGGGGAAATGGGTGCTGGGCCTGCCCGGCAACCCGACCTCTGCGATGGTCACGGCCCGCCTGTTCCTGCGCGCCCTGCTGGCGGCGCTGCAAGGCCAGCCAATCGAACAGGTCCTGCAATGGCGGATGCTGCCGCTCGCTTTCCCGATGCCTGGCACAGGCGACCGCGAAACATTCGTCCGGGCGCGATGGGATGAAGATGGGCTGCGCCCGCTCGGCAATCAAGATAGCGGGGTTCAGTCGGCGCTTGCACAGGCGGACTGGTTGATCCGCAGCGCGCCGGATTCCCCCGCGCGTGCAGCCGGACAAATGGTCCGGGCAATCGAGTTTTGAGATCAGCTAGGGGCGAACCCAATCGATTTCAGGCTCAGGCCGGCCCCGCGCCGAGCCGCCGCTCCGCATCGGCAAGTGCAGCGGGATCGTTGATATTGGCGAAAGGATCGGGGTCGCATCCATCGCCCCAATCGACGCGGGAGACACCAACGGCATCGGCAAAGCGCCAGAGCGATCGGCCGCCACCAGCGATGTAATCCGCCAGCGCTGCGCAATCCACCCGCCAAAGTGCGGCCATCGGGTGATCGCGCCCCTTGCTGACCGGCATGGCGCAGCCATTGGCGGCAATCTGCTGTTCGAGCCGGGTTGCCAGATCACTGGGAAGAAACGGCTGGTCGCACCCGATCAGCATGACCGTGCCGCATCCCCGCTGCCTCGCGAAGCGAAACGCGCTTTCCAGCGCGCTGATCGGCCCGATCCCTGCAACCCTGTCGATCAGGACGGGGGCGGATTGCCCGGCAACCTGATCCTGCGCGCGCACCGCAATCGCGGTCACGTCGGAAATGCCGTTCGCCCAAGCCAGCGCGCGCTCAACAAGCGGCCGCCCGCCGAGCACTTGTCCGGGCTTGTTGCCGCCGATCCGGGTTCCCTCTCCCCCGGCGGCGATAATGATGGCAGGCGCTGTCCGGTTCACAGGTATGACAGGTAGCGCTGCCAACCGCCCCTGTCGCCCTTTTCGAAGGCGATGCGGCCCGATTCCTTACGCGGCGACCGGATGGCCGCCTTCCATCGCATGGAGGATGCGCGGGTCTTCCGATACCGGGATGCCCGCCTCTTCGTAGCGGGCGCGGGCTCTTGGCGTAAGCAGGCCCACTCTGGCGAGGGCGGGCAGCATCAGATGTTCCAGCGAGTGGATCTGGCCCGGCGGCAATTGCCGGGTGATGCCAAGCTGTTCAGCCTCGCGCAGCCCGGCGAAAAAATCATCCGCGTCGATTTCGCAGTTTTCCAGCACCAGCATGAAGCCCGGATCGACCCGGCTGGCGATGGTTCCCGCGGTCCCGGCAAAGGCAAGGATGTTAACCGCTTCGAAGGCGAAATCGGCGAGATCTTCCACTTCGTCTTCGGGAAGACCCGCGATCACCGGGGCAAGATAGGCATGGCCGAAGGAGACATGGCGGGATTCGTCGCGCATGACATTGAACGTCAATTGTTTGAGCAGTTCGCACTGGGTCGAACGATACATGTTGTTGAACGCACCAAGCGCCAGCCCTTCGACGATCATGTTCATGCCGATCATGATCTTTTCGTAACGATCCGCCTTGAGCGTGGCATCGATGAGCTGCTTGAGCCAGCCTGACATCGGATAGACCATCGCTACCTTGTCGCAATATCTGGCGAACACCTCGACATGGCGGGCCTCGTCCATGGTCTGGGTCGCGGCATAGAGTTTGGCGGTGGCATCGGGCACCGAATGGGTGATGCAGGCCGCCGTCATGAGCGCGCCTTGCTCACCATGCAGGAATTGCGACAGCATCTGCGCGGTCGAATGCGCGGTGAAGCGTTCCTGCTGCGATTTTGACAATTTCTGGAAGAACGGCATCCGGTGATAGATGTCCTGTTCGTCATTGATCATCGGGCGCGACGGATCGACATTCAGATCCCACGGGCAGGCGTTCATCGCTGTTCCATTGATCCTGCTTGGCGCGGCGATACAGGTCTTCGATCTTGTCGCCCGACATCAGGTAATCGAAGGTCCAGGCGATTTCGAGCGGGCTGCGATAAATATCATCGGGGGTCTTGCCCGCCAGCCAGGACGGCATATCCACGATCTTGTTTTCCTGCACGATTTCCATCACATTCTCCCATCTGGATCGACCCGCACAGGCGGCGCTCACTCAATATTGGCGGGCAGGAAGGCTCACGCGGATCCCGTCCATTTGCTCGGTTATCGGTATCTGGCAGGCCAGCCTGCTGTGCTGCGTCACATCATAGGCGAAATCGAGGGTGGCGCGTTCCAGCTCATGCATCTCCGGCAAGAGCGCGGCGTCCGGCCCTTCGATGTAGCAATGGCAGGTTCCGCAGGCGCAGAACCCGCCGCAATCGCCCTCAATCCCCGGCACCTTGTTCATCGCCGCAGCCTCCATCAGGCTGATGCCGGCGCGGGCTGTGATTTCGTGCACAGATCCATCGTGTCCGACATAGGAAATCCTGACCATGAAGCGCCTCTCTCCGCCCTCTACTGACATTTATGTAAGCAGGAGCGAGGGCGGCGACATTGACTAGCGTCAAAGATCCTGTTGCCGGCGATGCCATTATGCATGGCATGACCTGGGGTCAGGACTCATTGATCGAGCCAGAAGATGACGGTTGCGGCAAAGGTGATGGTATTACCCCCTGGAGCAACAGCGAAGCTGTTGGTTAGCGGGGCGGCAGCGGCAAAGTTGCTGTCACCTGACGTGACCCCCAACCTTCATCCAGTTGCGATTAGAGTCTCGGCGTTGTTGTTGCCCAGCTGGGCAGGTGAAGCAAGGGGCTGCGTAGCGTAGCCTCCGGCTATGCGGAGCGCAGCAGCCCCTTGCTTTTTCAGTTCGG
>JBGSKN010000305.1:0-2941 GCA_041741215.1 Erythrobacter sp.
GCTTCACCGGATCGGGCGCGGGCGCCGGATCATCGCTCAGCGTGGGCGCAATCGCGGCGCGGCTTTCCGCCACCGGATCGGGCGAGGCCGCCTCAAACCCCACCTCGGTCGCAAGGCTCACCGTCATGCGTTCGGGAAACACCAACACTTCGCTGCGCACCGTCTGCAGCAGCAGAACGGCCACCAGCACGCCGTGCAGCACGACGGCAGCGGCGAGGCCGATCTTGTCCTCGTTACGAAGTGCTGTTTCACCCATCACCATGCCCGGACTATGGGGCCGAAACTGAACCATCGGTGACCAGCGAGATCGAAGTGAAGCCCGCCCGGCCCAATTCCCCCATCACCGCCATCACCCGGCCATAATCGAGGCTGCGGTCGCCGCGCAGCACGATCAGCGGTGGCTGACTGCCCCGATCCAGCGTCTCAAGCGCAGCGGGAAGCCCTCCGCTCGGCACGGCGGTATCCTCGATATAGATCACCCCGGCCCGGTCGATCGAGATCGTTATCTGATCGGGGGTCTCCTCTACCGGCGCGGCGCGGCTTTCGGGCAGTTCGACCGGAACGCCGACGGCGGGCAACGTGACCGTGACCATGAAGATGATCAGCAGCACCAGCATCACGTCAACCAGCGGCGTCACGTTGATCTCGGACATGGCAGCCCGGTGCGTTCGTTTGCCCCGACGGGCGGAGGAGGAGAGGTTCATCGCCATTTTTGTTTTCCGCACGCCCCTCCGGGCGCGCGGTCCTCGCTATGCGCGCAGCAAAGCTGCGCCCGCTGCGGACGGGCAGTCGCCCTTGCGACTGCTCCGCAGCCGAATGTTGTGCCTTCCATCATCCCTCTCACACCCGATCCAACTCGCGGCTCAGTCCGGCGTGCACCTTGTCGGAGAAGCGTTGGAGTTTCGCCTCATACTGGTTCACCGAACCTGAGAAGCGGTTATAGGCGATCACCGCCGGGATGGCCGCGAACAGGCCGATGGCGGTGGCAAACAGCGCCTCGGCGATGCCGGGGGCGACCACGGCCAGCGAAGCGCTTTGCTGTGCGCCGATCTGGAAGAAGCTGTTCATGATCCCCCATACCGTGCCGAACAGGCCGACAAACGGCGCGACCGATCCGACCGTGGCGAGGAAGTTCAACCGGCCGGCCAGTTCGTCGGCTTCCTCGGCAATCTGGCTGTCCATCGCCGCGCTGATCCGCTGGCGGGTGGCGTCACGATCAAACGGCTGTTTGGCGGTCGACCGTTTCCATTCATCCAGTCCGGCACCGGCCACGCGCGCGGCCGGAACGGCCTTGCGCGCCTGTTTGGTCAGCATGCCTTCGCGGTCTCGCTGCGCCCAGAACTCGGCTTCGTATTCGCGCGATTTTCTGGCCAGCCCGCCGATCCGCAGGCTGAACGAGACGATGATCATCCACACCCATATGCTGGCCAGGATCAGGCCAACCATCACGCCTTGCACGATGATATCGGCCTGCAGGAACAGTTCGACCGGATCAAGCCGGGTGGCAGCAGGGACAGCGGTAACGGCACTGAGCAGGGCAAGCGTCACGGGTTCAGGTTTCCTCGTTCATGAAAGTCTGGAAGGCAGCGCGCCATGCGGCAGGCTGGCGGCGCGGGCGGCCATCAAGGGTGATGAAACCAACGCGCAAGGTCGCTTCGCACAGCACCTCGTCCCCGCGCCGCGCAATCTGGTGCATCCGGCACGAGGCAGCACCCAGTTCGGTGCAGCGGGTTTCGATCACCACATCATCATCGAGTTTCGCGGGGCGCAGGTATTTGAGGTTCACTTCGGACAGGGCATAGGCGCCATCGCCGCTTTCGATCGCAGCGCGCTGGTCAATCCCCAGCATCCGCAACAGGTCAGAGCGCGCACGCTCAAACCAGCGCAGGTAATTGGCGTGGTAGGTGATCCCCGACAGATCAGTGTCCTCATAATAGACCCGCACCGCATAAAGGTGCCGCGCGCCATCAAGAAGGCCGCCGGGAAGAGTGGGAGAGATCATCGCGGCTCGCATTAGCGCAGCCGGGAATCGCTGCAAAGCCGGGTGTTGCGATTTGTCGATGAATGGCGGCGGAATAGGGGCGCGATGCGCCCGATCAATCTCGCCGCGCGATCATCGGCCCCAATGGCTGCCCGCCAAAGATGTGGACATGCAGATGCGCCACTTCCTGCCCGCCATGCGCGCCTATATTGGCGAGCAGACGGTAGCCCGGTTCCACCAGCCCCTTGGCGCGGGCCACTGCGCCCACCGCGCGCACGAACCCTGCGATTTCGGCGTCGGAAGCCTTGGCGGAAAAATCATCCCAGCTGACATAACGCCCCTTGGGCACCACCAGCGTGTGCACTTCGGCCTGCGGGTTGATATCCTCGAACGCGAAGGCCCAGTCATCCTCATAGACCTTGTGCGAAGGGATTTCCCCGCGCAGGATCCTGGCGAAGATATTGGCGTCATCATAGGGCAGGGTCGGGTCGATCGGCATTTTTTACTCCGTGCGGGATGCTTTTTCGGCGAGACCGGACGTGCCTTCGCGTCGCTCCAGTTCGGCAAAAACCTGTTCCAGCGCAATGCCCTTCTGGGCGAGCAGCACCAACAGGTGGAACAGCAGGTCGGCGGCCTCGCCCACCAGTTCCGCCTCGTCCCCGGCGAGCGCGGCGATCACCGCTTCGGTCGCTTCCTCGCCCAGTTTCTGCGCTATCCTGGGCAGGCCTTTGGCATGGAGCCGCGCAACGTAGCTTTCTTCGGGCGAGGCCAGAAGACGCTGGGCGATGGTGGCTTCGAGGCGGGAAAGAGTATCTGGCACGTATCAATTCCCGTCATTGCGAGGAGCCGCAGGCGACGCGGCAAACCAGAGCGTCTTGCGAGCCGCTCTCGATTGCTTCGCTACGCTCGCCATGACGACAATTCAACCGCGCGCAGGCAAGCCCGCCGCCCGCAGCGCGG
>JBGSKN010000306.1:0-2452 GCA_041741215.1 Erythrobacter sp.
GCCGTGGCTGGCGTGGAGCGCGGGCAGGCTGACGGGATCGGGCAGGGCGGCGGGGGGCGTCACGCTGCCTTGAATGGGCGAGGCAGGCGCGAATGTAAACGCACGCTTGCAAGCCTGTCCGCCATGCCTAATAGCCGCCCCATCATGACCATCACTCCAGACGCTCTTATCGCCGCAGCCCAAACCTCCAAGGCCTGGCCGTTTCAGGAGGCGCAGCGCCTCGCCAAGCGGTTGCCCAAGGGCAAAGACGGCGGCGTGCTGTTTGAAACCGGCTATGGCCCGTCAGGCCTGCCGCATATCGGCACCTTTCAGGAAGTGCTGCGCACCACGCTGGTGCGCCGCGCCTACGAAGCGCTGACCGGCGCGCCGACGCGGTTGGTGGCGTTTTCCGACGATATGGACGGGCTGCGCAAGGTGCCCGACAATGTGCCGAACCGCGATATGCTGACCCGCCATCTCGGCAAGCCATTGTCCCGCATTCCCGATCCGTTCGAAAAGTTCGAAAGTTTCGCCGCGCACAACAACGCCAAGCTGCGCGAATTCCTCGACCAATTTGGGTTCGAGTACGAATTCGTCAGTTCGTCTGATTGCTACAATTCGGGCCAGTTTGACGAAGCGCTGAAGGGCGTGCTCGCCAACTTCGGCGCGATCTTGGATATCATGCTGCCGACCCTGGGTGAGGAACGCCGCCAGACCTATTCGCCCGTCATGCCGGTCAGTCCGACAAGCGGCGCAGTGTTGCAGGTGCCGATCGAGGTGGTGGATGCCGCCGCCGGGATCATCCGTTTCACCGATGAAGATGGCTCTGTGGTCGAACAATCAGCACTCGGCGGCATGGCCAAGTGCCAGTGGAAGGTCGATTGGGCGATGCGCTGGGTCGCGCTGGGCGTCGATTACGAAATGTATGGCAAGGATTTGACCGATAGCGGCATCCAGTCGGGCAAGATCGCGCGAGTGCTCGGCGGGCACAAGCCCGAAGGCCTGATCTACGAGCTGTTCCTCGATGCCAGGGGCGAGAAGATCTCCAAGTCCAAGGGCAACGGCCTGTCGATTGACGAGTGGCTGCAATATGGCAGCGAGGAAAGCCTCGGCTATTACATCTTCGCCAACCCCAAGAGCGCCAAGCAATTGCACGCAGGCGTAATCCCCAAGGCGGTGGACGATTACTGGCAGTTCCGCGCCGCTTTGCCGGGGCAGGATATCGACAAGCAGCTTGGCAATCCGGTGTGGCACTTGCTGAACATGCGAGCGTCCGCGCAGGCGGGGGTCTCAGGCAATCATGCAAAACCGGTTGAGGTCCCCGCCTTTGCGGGGAATCGCAATTGGGGGGAATTGCCGCCCGGCGCAGGCGACACCCTGCCGGTGCCGTTCAGCCTGCTGCTCAATCTGGTCGGGGTGCTGGGCGCGGGCGCGACGCGTGAGGCGGTGTGGTCATATCTGGGCAATTATGTCGCCAATGCCGATCCGGCGGCGCATCCGGCGCTGGATGTGCTGGTAGAAAAGGCGCTGTCCTATAACCGCGATTTTGTCGCGCCGACTCTGGCCAAGCGCGCGCCGGAGGGCGGTGAAGTGGCCGCGTTGCAGGCGCTCGATAGCGCGCTGGCTGCGGCGGACCCTGCAACCAGCGCGGAGGATTTGCAGACCATCGTCTATGAAATCGGCAAGCAGGAGGCGTTTGGTTTCGTATCCCTGCGCGACTGGTTCAAGGCGCTTTATGAAACCCTGCTGGGCAGCGAACAAGGCCCGCGCATGGGCAGCTTCATCGCATTGTATGGCATCGCGCCGACCCGCACCCTGATTGCAGAGGCGCTGGCAAAAGCCTGAACGATCAGCCCCACGCGCGGGTGCGATACCACTTGGTGATGATGTATTTCGCACCCTTGGCTACCGGCATTCCGGCGTGGAGGGTGCCCTCGTTCGGGCGGCCATCAGGCATGGCGTTGTTCCAGATCAACAGCACCCCCGGCTTGGGTTCGATCTGGATACCGGCCTGCGTGAAATGGGTCGCGCCGCCAGCTTCGACCACGTTGAGATAGGCCATCGCTGTCCAGCTGCGTTGGCCCCCACGCGCTGCTTCGTCCGGCCAATACCCTTCCGAGGTATAGAACCAGTCATTATGCGGTTTGAACTGCTGGCCCGGCAAATAGCGCTGGCCCTGCACCGGCTCACCGATTGCCGGATCAACCCCAAGCAGCGCGTCGATCCGGCGGGAAATGCTGGCGACAAAGCTGTCCTTGGGATCAAGATCGCCCGAATAGGAGGTGCGGTATCCGCTGGCATAATCGAGTTCATGCAGGCCAGAGGGCCGCGCGACTGCATCGATCATATCGCACAGCGCCGCGCATTCCGCTGGCGCAAGAAAGCGGCCATGCGCGAAGAGTTCAACCGCGCCGTTGGCAATCGGGCTGACGTCCGGATCGGCGGCAAGGCGCGCGCGCACGCTGGCCCCGAC
>JBGSKN010000307.1:0-4987 GCA_041741215.1 Erythrobacter sp.
GCGGCGACGGCGGCAGCGCGCATGGCGGCGAGGGCTTCTCTTGTCACTTCGAGTTCCATCACGCATGGCCATAGCATGACCGTTCCCGAAATCATCACCGGCACCATCGCAGCCCCGGCCCGGCTCGACAAGGCTTTGGCCGAAGCCACCGGGCTTTCGCGCGCGCGGGTGAAGGGCTTGATCGATCAAGACCGGGTCGATGTCGCGGGCAAGACCGCCACGGCGGCATCGATGAAAGTGGCCGAGGGCGCGCCGTTCCGCATCATCATTGCCGCCGCCATGCCTGCGCAGGCCGCGCCTGAGGATATCCCGCTCAGCGTCGCTTACGAAGACCAGCACTTGATCGTGGTCGACAAGCCTGCGGGTATGGTCGTCCACCCGGCGGTGGGCAACATTTCGGGCACGCTGGTCAATGCGCTGCTGCACCACTGCGCCAGGAACGGGGGCGGGCAGTTGTCAGGAATTAACGGCGTCGCACGGCCCGGCATCGTCCACCGCATCGACAAGGACACTTCGGGCCTGCTGGTGGTCGCCAAATCCGACGCCGCGCATGAAGGCCTCGCCGTGCAGTTCGCCGCGCACACTGTCCACCGCCGCTATCTGGCGGTCTGCGCCGGGCACCCTTCGCCTGCAGAAGGCACGATCAATGCGCGGGTTGGACGATCGGACGCTGATCGAAAGAAAATGACGGTATTGCCCAACAATTCCTCACGCGGGAAAACGGCTGTCACGCATTACAAGCTGATCGAACGGTTCGGTTCCGCAAGCCTGATCGAATGCCGCCTTGAAACCGGCAGGACCCACCAGGTGCGCGTTCACTTTGCATCAATCGGTCATGCGCTATTGGGAGACCCTGCTTATGCCCGCACCCCAAAGCCTTTGCGTCCCATACTTGAAGAATTGGGGTTCGCCCGACAGGCGCTGCACGCAGCCGAGTTGGGGTTCGTCCATCCGGTGAACGGTGAAATGCTCCATTTCCGCAGCGATCTGCCGCGCGACATGCGCGAACTGATCGACCAACTGCGACATTCTGATCGATGAAAAGCGCACACAGACGCGAAAAAGTCGGCTATATGTAACCCCGTGGCCCAGTTCGCCGGATGCCCATCAGGGGTTCGGCGCAGGCGGTCGACAACAGAAAGGTTAGAGAAATAGTGACCAAGTCCTCAAATGTCCGAGCGAAATCCTCCCCGCTCCCGGCGCTCAATGGTGAGCAGTCGCTCAACCGTTACCTCTCGGAAATCCGCAAGTTCCCGATCCTGACCCCCGAGCAGGAATACATGCTCGCCAAGCGGTATCAGGAACACGAAGATCCCGAAGCCGCCGCGCAGCTCGTTTCCAGCCACCTGCGGCTCGTCGCAAAGATCGCGATGGGATACCGCGGCTATGGCCTGCCCGTGGCCGACCTGATTTCCGAAGGCAATGTCGGGTTGATGCAGGGCGTCAAGAAATTCGAACCCGATCGCGGCTTCCGCCTCGCGACCTATGCGATGTGGTGGATCAAAGCCTCGATGCAGGAGTTTATCCTGCGTTCGTGGAGCCTCGTGAAAATGGGCACCACCGCCGCGCAGAAGAAGCTGTTCTTCAACCTGCGCCGGATGAAGAAGCAGCTCGAAGCTTACGAAGACAGCGACCTGTCGCCCGAAGACGTGACCAAGATCGCAACCGATCTGGGCGTGCCGGAACAGGAAGTCGTCAACATGAACCGCCGGATGATGATGGGCGGCGATGCCTCGCTCAACGTCAGCTTGCGCGGGGACGAAGAAGGCGCGGGCGAATGGCAGGACTGGCTGACCGATGACCGCCCGCTGCAGGACGAAACCGTGGCCGAGGCCGAGGAAAGCCAGATGCGCATGGCGATGCTGGCCGAAGCGATGGGCAGCCTGAATGACCGCGAACGCCACATCCTGACCGAACGCCGCCTGACCGAAAAGCCGCAGACGCTCGAAGAATTGTCGCAGGCCTACGACGTCAGCCGCGAACGCATCCGCCAGATCGAAGTGCGCGCGTTTGAAAAGCTGCAAAAGGCGATGCAGCGGATTGCGGGTGAACGGTTGATGCCGGGAATGGTGTGATTTGTTTGGGGCAAACCGGGCAAGTTCTAGCCTTCCCCAGGTAGGCCTTAGGCTCGCCTAGACTGCCTCCAGGTTGGGCGCTGCGGGTGATCGCAGCGCACTTTTTGTGCCAGACCGCAATGTTTCACGTGAAACATTTCCAGAACATCTGCGATACTTCCCCGCGCCTCCGCAACCCGCTAAGGCTTGGCGATGATCGCCGCCATTGCCCGCTTCGCCGCCAAATCCATCGCCGGGTTCATCCTCCTCACGCTGGCGCTGGTGGTGGCGTTCAAATGGCTCCCCGTGCCCGTCACCGCGACCATGCTGATGGACGAAAACGGCATCACCAAGGATTGGGAAAGCCTCGATAATATCGACCGCAATCTGGTCTCGGCAGTGATCGCGGCTGAGGATTCGCGGTTCTGCGAGCACTATGGTTTCGATGCCGAGGCAATCGAACAGGCGGTGCGGGAGAATATGGAAGGCGGCCGCATTCGCGGCGGATCGACCATCAGCCAGCAGACCGCCAAAAACGTGTTCCTGTGGCAGGGCGGCGGGTTCTTCCGCAAGGGGCTGGAGGCGTGGTTCACCTTCTGGATCGAGACGGTATGGGGCAAGCGGCGGATCATGGAAGTCTATCTCAACGTCGCTGAAACCGGCATCGGCACTTACGGCGCAGAGGCCGGTTCGCAGCGTTACTTCGGCCATTCCGCCGCGCGCCTTTCCGCCGACGAGGCCAGCCGCATGGCCGCCGCCCTGCCCAGCCCCAAGAAACGCAGTGTCAGGAATCCCGGCGGGTGGTTAGCGCGCCACGGCAACTCCATCGAGCGCCGCATCGCCATCGTCAGACGTGACGGGCTTGATGCTTGCGTCTATAATTGAACGCCATGGCCCACGCGCACGCTCATAACCATCCGCACAGCAGCAGCGCATCCGATTGCCACGGCCTGCACAACGCGCATGGCCACCATCATGGCCCGGCCAATTTCGGCAGGGCTTTCGTGATCGGGATCACGCTGAACCTCGTATTTGTGGTGATCGAGGCGGCGGCAGGGTTCCTGCACGGCTCAATGGCTCTGGTGGCGGATGCCGGGCACAATCTGTCGGATGTGCTGGCGCTGGCGCTCGCCTGGGTTGCCAGCATCGCCGCGCGCAGGCCGCCATCGGGCCGTTTCACCTATGGCTACAAAAGCTCGACCATCCTCGCCGCGCTCGCCAATGCAATGCTGCTGGCAGTCGCGATCGGAGCGATCCTGCTCGAGACGTTCCACCGGCTGACGACCCCGCAGCAGCCCGAAGGCATGGTGATGGTGATCGTCGCCGGGATCGGAGTTGGCATCAATGCCTTCACCGCCATGCTGTTTCTGCGCGGTCAGGAAGATCTCAATATCAAGGGCGCCTATCTCCACATGGCCGCCGACGCGCTGGTATCGCTCGGCGTGGTGGCGGCGGGGTTTGCGATCATCTTCACCGGCCTGTGGTGGATCGATCCGCTGGTCAGCATCGGGATCGTGGCAGTGATCGCGTGGGGCACCTGGGGCCTTGCGCGTGACAGCCTGACGATGGGGTTGCTGGCCGTGCCCGCGCAGATTGATCTGGCCGAGGTAAAGCAGCACCTTGCCAGTTTTGACGGTGTGACGGCGGTGCATGATCTGCACGTCTGGCCGATGTCCACCACCGAAACCGCACTGACCGCGCATCTGGTGATGCCGGGCCGGCCAGCGTCGGACAGTTTCCTGCGCGATATTGCGGCCTCGCTTGAAACGCGCTTTGGCGTGGGCCATGCGACGATCCAGGTCGAAAGCGGCGAAAACCCCTGCGGACAGGGTTGCTGATAGCCGCATCCGGCCTTTTGGGAGGGGTTTTGTCCGGACGATCAGGATGCTGGAGAGGCAGCCTGCCCGGCCGCCGCCGCTTCGGCGTGGAGCGCGCGCAATTCGTCGCCCGACATGGCGGTGAGCGCATCATAGGCAGGCCTGGTCAATGACTTGTCGCCATTGCCCTCGCCAAAAAGCTTGTATGCCCCGTCTTTGGGGTAGGCGATGAAATAGAAGCTCAGGTCTTTCGGAGATTTCGGGCCGGTCACCACCACGATACTGGCGCCGTCATCGCAGGCGAAGACATACCACTGCACACCGTCGAAATAGCGTTCTACCGGCCCGGCCTGGCAATCGAGGCGCGGTTGTTCGGCCTCATGCCCGCTTGCGGGCGGGGCAGGCGCGGCCTGACCGGCATTGATCGCAATCCCGGCCAGCAGCGGGAAAAGCGCGGCGTGCATCAGGTTACGCCGCTTCTTCCTTCTTTTCCTCTCCGCCGATCACGCGAATCGGGTCTTTCTTGCCTTCGACCACGTCCTTGTCGATCACGATTTCGGTCACGCCGTCCATGTCGGGCAGATCGAACATCGTGTCGAGCAGCAGGCCTTCGACGATCGAACGCAGGCCGCGCGCACCGGTCTTGCGCTTGATTGCCCGCTCGGCAATCGCCCGCAGCGCATCATCGGTGAAGGTCAGTTCGACATCTTCCAGCTCGAACAGCTTGCGATATTGCTTCGCCAGTGCATTCTTCGGTTCGCTCAGGATCGTTACCAGCGCATCAATATCAAGATCGTGCAGCGTGGCGATCACCGGCAGGCGGCCGACGAATTCGGGGATCAGCCCGAACTTGAGCAGATCTTCCGGCTCGCTCTTTTCGAGAAGCTCGCCCACCCGGCGCTTGTCCGGATCGGCCACATGCGCGCCAAACCCGATGCTGCGTTTTTGCAGGCGGTCAGAGATGATCTTGTCGAGACCCGCAAAGGCGCCGCCGCAGATGAACAGGATGTTGGTGGTGTCAACCTGCAGGAATTCCTGCTGCGGATGCTTGCGCCCGCCCTGCGGCGGCACGCTCGCGGTGGTGCCCTCCATCAGCTTGAGCAGCGCCTGCTGGAC
>JBGSKN010000308.1:0-2573 GCA_041741215.1 Erythrobacter sp.
GATGCGCGCATTGCCGGGATCGCGCGCGAGGATACCGCCTGCCTGATCTATACCAGCGGCACCGGCGGCGCGCCGCGCGGGGTGATGCAGCACCACGGCGCGATTTTGTGCAACGTCGCGGGCGCGGCCGAGGTGCTGATCGAGGATTTCGGCATCACCGACGAACGCTTCCTTTCGTTCCTGCCGCTTTCCCACGCCTATGAACATTCCGGCGGGCAATATCTGCCCATCGGCGTGGGCGCGGAAATCTTCTATTCCGAAGGGCTGGAAAAGCTCGCCTCCAATATCGAGGAAACCCGCCCCACGATCATGGTCGTGGTCCCGCGCCTGTTTGAAGTGTTGCGCACCCGGATCATGAAGCAGGTCGAAAAGCAGGGCAAAGTCGCCAATTTCATGATGGACAGCGCGCTCAGGATCGCAGGCGCCGCCAAGGACGGGGATAAGCGCCTGCGCGACCGGCCATTGGATTTCCTTGTCGAAAAGACCCTGCGCCCCAAAATCCGCGCCAAGTTTGGCGGGCGGATCAAGGCGATGGTTTCAGGCGGCGCGCCGCTCAACCCTGAAGTCGGCAATTTCTTCGACGCGATGGGCCTCACCATGCTGCAAGGTTACGGCCAGACCGAAGCCGGGCCGGTGATCAGCTGCAACCGTCCGGCGGCCGGGCTCAAGATGGATACCGTCGGCCCGCCGATGCGCGGGGTCGAGGTGCGGATTGCCGAGGATGGCGAGATTCTGGTGCGCGGCGAGCTGGTGATGCACGGCTATTGGCGCAACGAGGCCGAAACCGCGCGCACGCTGCAACCCGATCCGGAGGATCAAAACGGGCGGCCCTGGCTGCACACCGGCGATATCGGGCACCTGGACAACAAGGGCCGGATCGTCATCACCGACCGCAAGAAGGACATGATCGTCAACGACAAGGGCGACAATATCGCCCCGCAAAAGATTGAAGGCATGCTGACATTGCAGCCCGAAATCGCGCAGGCGATGGTGAGCGGGGACAAGCGGCCCTATGTGGTCGGGTTGATCGTGCCCGACGCCGAATGGGCGCTGGAATGGGCGCGCGAGAATGACGAGAGGTTCGATCTGAAAGCGCTGCAGGAACTCCCCGCCTTCAAACAGGCGGTGCGCGCCGCGGTGGATCGGACCAATGCCGATCTGTCGGTGATCGAAAAGGTGAGGCAATTCACCTTCACCGACGAGGCCTTCTCGATCGAGAACGAGGAAATGACGCCGAGCATGAAAATCCGCCGCCACAAGATCCGCGAGCGGTATCAGGCGCGGGTGGACGGGCTGTATCGGGGGTAGGGGCGCCTCAGCACCTAACGTCACCCCGGACTTGATCCGGGGTCGGGCTTTTTCAGTTCGGCTTGGTTATCTGCCGGATTTTGAGATTGCAGCCTTTTGCGAAGTTGCCCGAGTTGGCTGGCCATAGCCTTGAAAGCTGTGTGCAGTCGCTCTTCGAACTCCAAAGCCTCCAGTTTGCTCCAGTTTAGCCGCTGTGGTTCGGACACGCCCTTTCTTATTGCGATGAAATCAAGTTGAACATGCCATTGTCCTGTTCGGCAAGTAAGTTCAGTCATTATCCCATGAGAAAAAAAGGGTCTTTTTACGTCCAAGGAACGCCAGTCCGACAATGCAGAGATTAAAGCTGCTTTTTGCGCACAGGTCGTTGAATGTTCGCCTGCTAGCTTGTCGAGCGCACTCAGCCTTTGGCCGGCAAGTGGCTCAAGAGAAATCTTTGGTTCGCGTTCGCGCACCTTTGTGAGCGTTTCGGTGACGGCCTTTTCGGCACGCGCGAACGTGTTAAGGCAACGCCCTCTCCAAGCTTCGATCTCGGCCTTAGCGAGGTCATGCGGTCGGAGGTTTACTGGTTCCGGAACGCTCATGCAGCTCGCGCCAAATGGAGCGAAAAGAACCCAATCTCACTGACTTTGAAGTGCGCAGACATGATGTTTGTATAGGAGACAAGGTCTTAAGCCTTCGTCACCGGCAGATGGCGAGGCCGCCGCGTCCCCCTGCACTCCAAAAAATTCGGGGTGGCCCGCCTTGCGCACACGCCCTAAACCTTGACCCATGACAACCAGCCCCCAAACGCTGATCGACACGCTGACCGACAAGGAACGCCAGACCCTGCGGCTGATCCTGCGCGGGCATGATGCCAAATCCTCGGCGCGCGAATTGGGCCTGTCGGTGCACACCGTGAACGAACGGCTGCGCGATGCGCGGCGCAAGCTGGGGGTGACCAGCAGCCGCGAGGCAGCGCGGAGGCTACTGGCGGGGGAGGTGCAATCCGCAACGACCGAGACCCCCCAATTGCTTGGGGACAAGGCTTTGGGGGATGCGTTGGCGGCCCTTCCCGGTGCACCACTGACGGCATCCGCCACCCGGCGGTGGGCGTGGTTCGGCCTTGGGCCCGGCCCTGCCCTCACAGCCATCGGAGTGCTTGTTATGTCCCTGATCCTCGCCGCCCTGCTGCTCCCCGCTTCGACACTGCCGGTCATGCCCGCACCAGTCGCGGTCAGCGCCGCCGCCACCGCCTCCGCCACCGCCGAACCCGCCGCCGCCGAAGC
>JBGSKN010000309.1:0-12462 GCA_041741215.1 Erythrobacter sp.
GCACCGAATTATACCCGTGCGCATCCTCGCAAGGTGTTGCGCAGCACTGCGGCGGAATTGTCGAGCGAGGCTTCCCCTTCGAGACGGCCGTTGATGCGAAAAAAATGGCGACCTTGCGCGCGCAGTTTGAACCGGGGCCAAAGCCGCGGCTTGGCGGCCGGTTTGGATCACTCTTTTGGAAGATGCCGCCGTCCCCGCCGGCCCTGACCTTAGCGCAAGCTCACCACGTTATCGCTGGCTTCGCGCACGCGGGTGCCGTTGAACAGGCTCATCATCGGCTCGTCCGACACGATGACCACCTGTGCGTTGCCATAGCCGTTGAAGCCGGTTTTCATCGCAGCGCCGTAAGCGCCGATCATGCCCACTTCGATATAGTCGCCCGCCTGAATATCGGCGGGCAGCACAAACGGGCCTTTCATGTAATCGGCATCGTCACAGGTCGGGCCGTAGAAGGCGAAATCCGCATCGTCTTCGATCAGATCATCCTCCAGCGCGCGCACCGGGAAGCGCCACGCGACATGCGCTGCGTCATACAGCGCGCCGTAGGCTCCGTCGTTGATGTAGAGTTCATCGCCCCGGCGCTTGTTCACCTGCACGATCATCGAGCTGTATTCCGCGCTTAGCGCCCGGCCCGGTTCGCACCACAATTCGGCGTTATAGGCGATCGGGAGCGCCTCGAAATGCCTGGCGATGATCGCGAAGTAATCTTCCATCGGCGGTGGTTCGAGGCCGGGATAGGCGCTCGGAAAGCCCCCGCCCACGTCGATCATGTCGATCACGACCGATGCTTCGGCAATCGCGGCGCGTGTGCGGTCCATTGCCTGCACGAAGGCAAACGGGGTCATCGCCTGGCTGCCGACGTGGAAACACACGCCCAGCCAGTCGCAATGCTGGCGAGCCTGCTGGAGCAACAGCGGGGCTTCGATCAGGTCGCAGCCGAACTTGGAAGCCAGCGAAAGCTCCGAATACTCGCTCGACACGCGCAGCCGCACACACAGCCGCAAATCGCGCGGCGCTTCGCCGGTTTCGCGGTTGCGGCAGGCGTCGATGATCTTTTCCAGTTCCTCGAGCGAATCGAGGCTGAAAGTGCGCACACCATGCTGGAAATAGGCTTCGCTGATCGCAGCCGGGGTCTTTACCGGGTGCATGAAGCACAGCACGGCGCTCGGCAAAATGCCGCGCACCAGTCGCACTTCGGCAATCGAGGCGACATCATAATGGGTCACGCCCGAATCCCAGAGCACGCTGATCAGATCAGGCGCGGGGTTGGCCTTCACCGCATAGAGCACTTTTCCCGGAAACTTCTCGACGAAGAAACGGGCAGCGCGCCGCGCGGCGTGCGGGCGGTTGAGGATGACGGGTTCGTCCGGCGAAAGCGCGCGAACTACAGCCTGAGCGTCGGGATAGATGTGCAACTCAAGGGACCCCCAAAACGGTTCGTTAAAACCATAAAACGACAAGCTGCCTTGCGGTTTGGAAGTCCCCTTGGGGCAGCGGAACGGGGCAAATAGGGCTTGGGGGGGGAAATGCAAACGAAAAATGGGCCGCGCCGGGCCGCAATGTTACTTTTCTGAGGCAGCCCCGCCAGCACGACCGGAATATGACCAAATCGCCCCGGTTTTTGCCGATTCCCGCGCGCGCGAAACGATAGGCGGGCAGGTGTGCTAGCTCAGACGATCCCGGAAATCGGTGTAATCGAACCGTTTGATGCAATCGAGCGCGTCGCTTTCGCTGTCCCACATCCAGATTGATGGCAGTTGCACCCCGTTGAAGGTGTTGGTCTTGACCATCGAATAATGCGCCTGATCGAGGAAAGCGAAACGCGCGCCGGGTTCGGCTGGCACCGGCAGGCGGTAATCGCCGATCACGTCGCCCGCGAGGCAGGATGGCCCGCCCAGACGGATCGGGATCATGTTTTCGTCAACCAGTTCGCCCAGTATCGCCGGACGATAGGGCGCCTCCAGCACATCCGGCATGTGGCAGGTGGCGCTGATATCGGTGATGCCGACGGGCACATCGTTGAACATCGTGTCGAGCAGGGTGCCCACCAGAATGCCCGCGTCGAGCGCCACCGCCTCGCCCGGTTCGAGGATGATCTGACAGCCGGTGTCCTCGGCTGCATCACGCAGGAATTCGGCCAGTTCATCGCGCTGATAATCAGCCCGCGTGATGTGGTGGCCGCCGCCCATGTTGATCCATTTGAGCTGGCCGAAATACGGCTCGATCACGTCGAACACGCGGTCCCACGTGGCTTTCAACGGTTGGAAATCCTGTTCGCACAGGTTGTGGAAGTGGATGCCTTCCACGCCCTCCATGTGCTCGTAAGTCAGCTGGTCGAGCGGGAAGCCTAGCCGCGATCCGGGGCCGCTGGGGTCGTATTTGGCGACCTCGCCGGTGGGAACTTGCGGGTTGATGCGCAGGCCGACGCTGACCGGCGCGCCGTTGGCGGCGGCGTGGTCAAGGATCAGGCGGGCGCGGCTGTGCTGGCCGGGCGAATTGAAGATCACGTGATAAGACAGGCGGCAAATTTCCTCCAGCTCTTCGGGCTTGAAGGCGGCGGAATAGGTCGCGATTTCGCCGTCGTAGAACTCGGATGCGAGGCGCGCTTCCCACAGGCCGGAGGTGGAGACGCCGTCGAGATATTCGCCGATGATCGGAGCGGCCGACCACATGCTGAACGCCTTCAGCGCGGCAAACACCTTGATGTCGGCACCATCGGCGGCGGCGGCATCGCGCACTTCGGCCAGCACGCGGCAATTGGCGCGCAGCTTGGCCGCGTCCACGACAAACGCGGGGCTATCGACGCGCGACAGGTCAAAATGGGCAAAGGCGCCCGGATCACCGGCTTTGGTTTGCATTTTCACTCACTCTCGTTCGTCATTGCGAGTAGCCGAAGGCTACGCGGCAATCCATCTTCCCGCGTTGCAATCAAGCGGAAGGCCCCAAGCTGGATTGCTTCGCTTCGCTCGCAATGACGAATTTTATCGATAGTTCACAAAACCGATCACCGGAAAAATGAAAATACCCAATGGAGGCCACCCAGTACGACGAACATCAATCCAAAGAAAACGATGAATAGAACCGAAGCCTCTAGAAAAGCCGAAAATATGTATAAGAGACTTGACCACTTGTAGGTTTTTACAAAACCCCACAAGCTCATCTTTGCATGGAAACGATATTCAGGATATCCGCCGGAAACGACATAGAAGCATATCGGGATTATCGGAAAGAACAGAATAGAAAACCAGTATCCCTTGAAATACATATGACTGCCGGGAATCTCCCTTTTCCAGCCAAGAAGGCCAGCGCCAATACCATTCCCCCTCCACAATGCCGGAGGGGAATCGATCGGCTTCAGCCTAGGTTTCAGTTCATCCCAACGTTGCACCAGTTATTACCTCCCTCCCGCGGCCCTTTCATCCGACCCCGTGTAAACCAAAACCGCTCAGAAGCCGACCGGCCCGTCCATTTCCTCGACCGTCCACGGCAGGCCATGCGCGTTTAACATCGTCATGAAAGGATCGGGGTCCATCTGTTCGATATTGAACACGCCCTCCCCCTGCCAATCTCCGCGCACCATCATCGCTGCGCCGATCATCGCAGGCACGCCGGTGGTGTAGCTCACCGCCTGATTGCCGGTTTCCTCATAGGCTGCTTCATGCGAGCAGATATTCTTGATGTAGAACGTCTTTTCGCCGCTGCCGTCCAGCGCCTCGCCCGTCGCGATTACGCCGATATTGGTGTTGCCCTTGGTGGTTTCACCCAGACTTTCGGGCTTGGGCAGCACGGCGGCGAGGAATTGCAGCGGGATGATGTCCTTGCCCTGATACCTGACCGGCTCAATGCTGGTCATGCCGACATTCTGCAGCACGGTAAGGTGGGTGATGTACTGATCGCCAAAGGTCATCCAGAACCGCGCGCGTTCCAGTTCGGGGACGAACCTGGCGAGGCTTTCCAGCTCCTCGTGATACATGAGGTAGGCGTTTTTCTTGCCCACCGCTTCGAAATCGAATTCGGTTTTGACCTGCATCGCCGGGGTTTCCACCCACTCCCCATTCTCCCAGTGCCGCGCGGGTGCGGTCACTTCGCGGATGTTGATTTCCGGGTTGAAGTTGGTGGCGAAATGCTGACCATGATCGCCGCCGTTGCAATCGAGAATATCGAGCTGGCGGATGGTCTTCAATTTGTGCTTCTTCAGCCACATCGTGAACACGGATGTGACGCCCGGATCGAAGCCCGATCCCAGCAGCGCCATCAACCCCGCATCCTTGAAGCGATCATGATAGGCCCACTGCCAGTGGTATTCGAACTTTGCCTCGTCCTTGGGTTCGTAATTGGCGGTGTCCATGTAATCGACCCCCGCTTCAAGGCAGGCGTCCATGATCGGCAGATCCTGATAGGGCAGCGCGAGGTTGACCACGAGGCCCGCGCCGGTCTTGCGGATCAGGTTGACCATCGCCGGAACTTCCTCGGCGTCGATTTCATAGGTGGCGATTTCGCGCCCACAGCGTTCCTTTACCGAGGCGGCGATGGCGTCGCATTTCGATTTGGTGCGACTGGCGAGGTGGATTTCGGGGAAGATATCGGGATTGAACGCCATCTTGTGGACGCAGACCGAACTGACCCCGCCCGCTCCGATGACGAGAACCGTGGTGGACTTTGCTGCCGACATGATAGGAACCTTTCGTAATGCGAATCTTGCGCGCGCCCTACTCCAACGCAGGCCGAGGGACAAATGATCCAAACCAAAGTCAGAATGCCGACCGCCGAAGGCGTCATCGCCGCTGCCAAAGCGATTGCGGCGATCTTGCCGCCAACGCCGCTGTTGCCGGTGGAAATCAATGGCGTGCGGGCTTGGGCCAAGGCCGAAGTGCTGCAACCCGTCGGTGCCTTCAAGATCCGCGGCGCGTGGTGGCGGCTCGTCAACCTGTCCCCCGAACAACGCGCAGGCGGCGTGGTCGCGGTGTCGTCGGGCAACCATGCGCAGGGCGTCGCCTGGGCGGCGCGGCGGTTGGGTATTGCTGCGACTATCGTGATGCCACACGATGCGCCGGAGGTGAAGCTGACAAACACACGCGCGCTTGGGGCAGAGGTGGTGCTGTATCAGCGCGCTCCCAAGGATCAGGGGGGCGAAGACCGTGATGCGGTTGCGGCGAACCTGGTTGCGCAGAACGGCGGCACGCTGGTCCACGCTTTCTGCGATCCCTGGGTGATCGAAGGTCAGGGCAGCGCCGCGATCGAGATCACCGAACAATTGGGCCGCGCGCCCAGCCGGATCATCGCCTGCTGCGGCGGCGGGGGCCTGTCGGCAGGGCTGGCACTGGGCGCGCCCGATAGTGCGATCCACCCGGTTGAACCCGTGGGCTGGGACATGGTCGGTCAATCAATGGCGGCTGGAGAGATCGTCCACGCCGCGCCCGATGCGCCCAAGACGATCTGCGACGCGCTGCAACCCAACGCGACCAAACCGCTCAATCTTGCGCTGCTGCAAGGCCGCGCCGAGCCGGGGGTGGCCGTGACCGATGCCGAAGTGCGCGATGCCCAACGCTTTGCCTTTGCCAAGCTGCGGCTGGTGGTCGAACCCGGCGGAGCGGCGGCACTGGCAGCAGCCCTGGCGGGCAAGGTACCAATCGATGCGGACACAGTCATAATGCTGACCGGCGGGAATGCCGATCCGACGGCCTTTTCCCGCACAATTGCCGGGGCGGGTTAGCTGTGGATACCGTCACATTGCCGACACTCTGGCAAAATATGACAGGGGCCTGACGTGACACAGGAACCAGACCACATGGCCACACAGGCAAAACGGATCATAGAAGACGCGGTGATCCGCAAGGACGCGGGGATCGGCGACAAGCTGATCGACAAGGCGTTTGCACTGGCGTTCAAAGGTCTGGTCTATGCCCAGATCTGGGAAGACCCGGTGGTTGATATGGAAGGCCTAACCATTCAACCTGACAGCCGCCTGATGTGCATTGCCAGCGGCAGTTGCAACGCGCTGTCCTATCTCACCGCCAACCCCGAAGGCGTGACCGCAGTTGATCTCAACCACGCGCACGTGGCGCTGGGGCGGCTCAAGATAGCGGCGATCAGGCATCTGCCCAATTACGAACGCTTCCACCGCTTTTTCGCGCATGCCGATCACAAGGAAAACAGCGCGGTCTACAAGACCATGATCGCCCCGCATCTGGATGAGACAAGCCGCGCCTATTGGGAAAAGCGCGATATTCGCGGGCGCAAGCGCATCTCCTATTTTACCAGGGGGATCTACAAAAAGGGCCTGCTCGGCAATTTCATCGGCCTCGCCCATGTGTTCGCCAAACTCTACAAGATCAATCTGGGCAAGGTGCTCGAAGCGCAAACGCTGGAAGAGCAGCGTGAGGTGTTTGAGCGCGAACTGGCTCCGCTGTTCGACAAGAAGTTCATCCGCTGGCTGACCGATCAGCCCGCCTCGCTGTTCGGCCTCGGTATTCCGCCCGCGCAATTCGAGCATCTCGCAGGCGATCAACGCATGGCCGAAGTGCTGCGGCGGCGGCTGGAAAAACTCGCCTGCGATTTCGAGGTGAAGGACAATTACTTCGCCTGGCAGGCATTCGGGCGCGGATATAGCCGGGCCGAGGGCGCGCCGCTTCCGCCCTATCTCCAGCGCGCCAATTGGGAAGCGATTCGCGAGAGGATCGGACAGATCGACGTGGTGCGCGCCAATATGGTCGACTGGATCGGCGCACGCGAGGAAGCGAGCATGGATCGCTTCGTGCTGCTTGATGCGCAGGACTGGATGAACACTGCGCAGCTCGATGATCTGTGGGCCCGGATCACCCGCGCCAGCCGACCCGGCGCGCGGGTATTGTTCCGCACCGCTGCCGAACCCAGCCTGCTGCCGGGGCGGCTGGATGATGCGATCCTGTCGCGGTGGCGTTATCTTGAAGAAACCTCTGCCGATCTCACCCGCCGCGATCGTTCGTCGATCTACGGCGGCGTGCATGTTTACGAGCTGGGCTGATGGCAAGCGCGGGCAAGCCTTCGGGTCATGCCGCGTTGATGGACGAGGTCTATCGCGGGCAGCGGCATATTTATGATTTTACGCGCAAATATTACCTGTTCGGGCGTGATACGCTGATTGCCGGCCTCAACGCGCAGCCCGGAATGCGGGTGCTGGAGGTGGCCTGCGGAACCGGCCGCAACCTTGCCCGGATCGGCAGGGATTGGCCCGGCGTGCGGCTGTTCGGAATCGATATCTCGGCGGAGATGCTCAAAAGCGCGCGCGCGAGCTTGGGCGATGAGGCGCAATTGGGCGAGGGCGATGCCTGTTCGTTCGATCCCGCAGCGTTGATCGGAGAACCACAATTTGACCGGATCGTGCTGTCCTACTCGCTGTCGATGATCCCCGATTGGCAGGGCGCGATGGATCATTCGGCGGGCCTGCTGGCGGATGGGGGGCAATTGCACATCGTCGATTTCGGCGACCTCGCCGGATTGCCCCGACCGGTTGCCGGGATGCTGCGCGCGTGGCTGGCAAGGTTTCACGTCGCTCCGCGCGATGACATGGCAGACATTGCAGCTGGCATCGCGGCCAAACGCGGCCTGACGCTCACCATCAAACGCGGCCCGCTTGGCTATTTCCAGCTGCACGTGCTCACGGCGAGGTAGGCGCAATTGACAATCGTTCGCCGCTCTCGCAGGTAACACACTGGAACTTGTGAGAGGGGATCCAATCGATGCAAGCGCAGATACTCGCGCCCGCCGCTGTGCTGGTGCTTTGGACATTGATCGTATTGCTGTGGATCATTCCAGCACGGTTCGGCGCGATGGCCAAAATGGCGGAGAAATCCGCGCTGCCGGACAAGGTCGGTGCGCGCGGCAATGATCTTGAAGGCGTGATCCCCGACAAAGCCAACTGGCCCGCGCACAATCACACCCACCTGCACGAACAGCCAACCTTGTTCTATGCGACGGTTCTGATCCTTGCGGTGATGGGGCCTGGCGCTCTCGATGTGACACTGGCGTGGGTCTATGTCGCCCTGCGGATCGTGCATTCGCTGTGGCAGAACCTCGTCAACAAGGTGCCGGTGCGGTTTGCCTTGTTCCTGCTGAGCACCGCCGCGCTGATCGTTCTGGCGGTGCGCGCTGTGATGGCGACGCTGCTGGCCGACCCTTCCGCACTCCCTGCATAAAGGAAAACACCATGATCGGAATGGATATTCTGCAACCTGTCGTCGCGCTGCTGGCGTGGACGATGGTGATGTGGCTGTGGATGTACGCCACCCGCATCCCGGCAATGAACAAGGCCGGGATCGACTCCAAGAATCTGGTCGGCGGCGAAGGTTCGAGCCTGCGCGGCAAGCTGCCTGACACTGTCAGCTGGAAAGCGGACAACTACAACCACCTGCACGAAGCGCCGACGCTGTTCTACGCGGTGGCAATCGTGCTGGCGATCATCGGACAGGGCGACGGGTTCAACACCACACTCGCCTGGGCCTATGTTGGCTTGCGTGTGGCACACAGCATCGTGCAAGCAACCGTGAACCGCGTGATTATCCGTTTCGCGTTGTTCGCACTGTCAAGCCTGGTGCTGATGGCACTCGTCCTGCATGCCGCGATGGCGGTGTTCTAGCCTCGGAGGCCCCATTCCGACCATCCGGAGAATGAATTTGGCCCCGGCAGGCCGCAGCAAGGAACAGATCAAGATGTCCCAACAAAAATTTCGTTATGCCCCAATGCTTTGTGCCTTGGCGCTTTTCGGGTGTGGCGAAACCGATTTCACATACGGTGTCTGGACATGGCAGAACGGTGGTGATCCAGAATTCAGTTGCCGCGGCAATATGAAAATCATGGTGGTCGAAAATGACCGAATTCGTGACGTTTCATTAGGGCAGGTGATGGAGGATTGGCAGGGCCTCAAAACACAATTTCGCGAAGACGGCGCGGTCGTCGTCAAGGGCCGTTCGGGAGATGTATTCAGGTTTCGCAACGAAGGTGACGGCGTGATCACGCTGGAGGATGCGCCAAGCGAAATTGACATCCACTGGTCTCTACCGGTCGAACTGGTTCGGTGCGCCCAACCCAGCTGACAGCCGCAGAACTCCCCAACACTCTGATTTTGCAGCGATCCGGTTACTCGGCGGCCTCGACCTCTTGCACTGCATGTGCGCGCGCGGCGAGGAACCGTTCGCCATCGAGCGCCGCCATGCAGCCCATCCCCGCTGCGGTGACCGCCTGGCGATAGACATGATCGGTCACGTCGCCCGCCGCAAACACACCGGGGATCACGGTTTTCGGGGTGCCGGGTTCGGTCAGCAGATAGCCCCCGTCATCCATCGGCAGTTTGCCCTTGAACAGCTCTGTTGCAGGGGCGTGGCCGATGGCGACGAACGCCCCGTCAACCGCGAGGGTGGACGCCTCACCCGTCACCGTATCCTTGAGCGCGAGGTGGTGAAGCATGCCATTATCGCCCGCCACGAAGCTTTCTACCGCCTTGTTCCACAACACTTTAATCTTGGGATTGGCGAACAGGCGTTCCTGCAGGATCTTTTCCGACCGCAGTTCATCACGGCGGTGGATCAGGGTCACGTCGTCGGAATGGTTGGTGAGATAAAGCGCTTCTTCAACCGCCGTATTCCCCCCGCCGATCACCGCGACCTTCTTGCCGCGATAGAAGAAACCGTCGCAGGTGGCGCAAGCTGATACGCCCTTGCCGCCCAGTTCCATCTCACCCGGAACGCCCAGCCACTTGGCCTGCGCGCCGGTGCAGATCACCAGCGTTTCACCGATATATTCATCCCCGCTGTCACCAATGGCGCGGAACGGCGGGCCGTTTTCGAGGTCAACCGAGACAATCGTATCCCACATCATCCGCGTGCCGACATGTTCGGCCTGCGCCTTCATTTCCTCCATCAGCCACGGGCCCTGCACCACCTCGCGAAAGCCGGGATAATTCTCGACATCGGTGGTGATCGTAAGCTGTCCGCCGGGCTGAAGTCCTTGCACAACAATGGGTTGCAGCATCGCGCGCGCGGCATAGATCGCGGCGGAATAGCCTGCCGGGCCAGACCCGATGATGAGCATTTTGGTGTGATGGGTGGCCATGATGGTTCGCTTTCCAGTAAATTTCAGACCCGCGATATGGGAGCGTGCTGCGCGATTGTCACGTCAACAGAGCTGTGCGTAAACGTTGTTTGCGCGCCTCGTCCACACCTAATTTCTCCGCGAGGTAGGTATCGAGCGAACCGTGATCGCGCGTCACCTCTGCAATATAAGTATCTATATATTCAGGCAAAACCCCCATCAGATTGTGGAGAGCTTCGGGTTCGATTGTGCCGTAATGCGCGATCATCCGGGGGAGAGACTGGCGTTCGAGCACGTCTCTTGTCGGGGCATCATTGGTACGCAGGAATTCGGCCATCACGTCATCCCGGTGGACCCCAAGCGCGTGGAGCAGCAGGCTGGCGGCAATGCCGGTGCGGTCTTTTCCGGCGAAGCAATTCACCAGGCTGCCGCCTTCGTTTTCATCCAACGCATTGAAATAGCGTGTGAACATAGCAATCATCGCGGGGTTGACCGGCATCCGCTTATAGACTGTCAGCATCCGCTGCCGCGCCTTTTCCGGGGTCATCACGACCCGCCCGCCGCCGCCTTCGTGGGGCGGCGAGCTGCTGGTTTCGCCATCATATGCAATCACTTGCGCGGCGAAGTTCGGATGGCGTCTGCACGGAAAACCTTCCCGCTCGCTCACTCCGCGAAGGTCGATCACCGTGCGGATATCGAGCGCGTGGATCAGCGCAAGATCGGCGTCGCTCGCCTCCATGTGCTGCCCCGAACGGAACAGCACCCCGCTGCGCACTTTCCCCCCGCCTGTTACCGCATAGCCGCCATAATCCCTAAGATTATGAATGCCTTGCGTGACAAAAAACGGGCCGGAGCGGGGAATGTTGGGCGTATTGCCAGGGTTTTCGCGAATCATCACAACCGACACTGACAGGGCGGCAGGACGGGGGCAAGGCGGGTCAAGCGGGGGTCTGGGCAGGGTCTAGGGAACTCTACGAGGGGTCAGGCCAAGCCTGCTGGAACCAGTCATGGTTAATACTGCATTTTCCAACACCAACGCTTCGCAAGAGCCCCCCTCATGGCCCGAATCCTGATTGCCGATGATGATGAACTGATCGCCGAATTCGCCAGCGAAGTGCTGATCGATGCCGGCCATGCCTGCGGCTGGGTGACCAGCGCCGACGCGGCGTGGGAATGCGTACATCGCAAACGGCCCGATGTCCTGCTGCTCGATCAGTCGATGCCGGGCGAATCCGGTCTTTCGCTGCTGCGCCGCCTGCGCATGTCGTCGCTGCTGTATGATCTGCCGGTGATGATGTTCACCTCCATGAGCGGCGACGAGGATGAAGCGCAGGCGATTTATGCCGGGGCGCAGGATTTCCTCTCGAAGCCATTTGATCCGGCGGTTCTGGTTATGCGGATCAACCGGCTGATCAAACGCCGGGGTGATCGCCCGCGCCATGTTGACCTTGTCACGGCGGTGCTGACCGAAACAATCCCCGCGAATCGGAGTGGTCGGAAAGTGCTTTAGGCGTCCGCCGCGCGCTGCCCGCCGAGCAGACCGCGCCCGATCACCTGCGCCTGAATCTCGGCCGCGCCTTCAAAGATGTTGAGGATCCGCGCATCGCACAGCACCCGGCTGATCGGGTATTCGAGCGCATAGCCATTGCCGCCGTGGATCTGCACCGCGTTGTCGGCCGCGCTCCATGCCACTCGCGCGGCGAGCAGCTTCGCCATCCCCGCCTCGATATCGCAGCGCGCCCCGCGATCCTTGGCCCGCGCGGCGAAATAGGTCAGTTCGCGCGCCATCACGGTTTCGGCCGCCATCATTGCAAGCTTGTCACCCACGCGCGCAAACCCGGTCAGCGCCTGTCCGAACTGTTTCCGGCCCCGCGCATAATCGAGCGCAAGGTCAAACGCGTTCCACGCAACGCCAATCGCGCGCGCGGCGGTCTGGATGCGCGCGCCTTCGAAGGTGCGCATCAGCTGTTTGAAGCCCTGCCCTTCCCCGCCGCCGAGCAGGCCTCCCGCCGCGACCGCAAAGCCATCAAACCCCAGCGCATATTCCTTCATGCCGCGGTAGCCGAGCACGGCGATCTCGCTGCCGTCGATCCCGGCATCGGGGAACGGCGCGCTGTCGCTGCCGCGGGTCTTTTCCGCCAGCAGCATCGACAGGCCCGCATAACCGGGCACCGCCGGATCGGTGCGCACCAGCATCGTCATCAGATCGGCGCGCGCGGCGTGGGTGATCCAGGTTTTCGCCCCCGTCACCCGCCAGCTGCCATCGGCCTGCCGCTGCGCGCGGGTGCGCACTGCGGCAAGATCGCTGCCGGTGCCGGGTTCGGTGAACACCGCTGTGGGCAGGCATGATCCATCGGCAATGCGCGGCAGGAACCGCGCCTTTTGCTGCGGCGTTCC
>JBGSKN010000310.1:0-4282 GCA_041741215.1 Erythrobacter sp.
CCTGGCGTCAGACGCCGCGCAGAGGTTGGCATGGCGCCGCCCGGCAGGCCGGGGAACGGCTGATCCGGCGCGGCCTGCGGGGGGCGGGTGTCATCCCCCGGCTTGTAGGTCAGCAAGCGCGACCGCAACCACGGCCCGATCCGCTTTTCAAACCCGTCCGCCAGGCTGAACCCGGCCGGCACGATCAGCAGCGTCAGCAGGGTCGAAAGCACCAGCCCGCCGATCACCACGATCCCCATCGGCTGACGCCACGCCCCGTCGCCGCTCAAAGACATAGCCACCGGCACCATCCCGGCGGTCATCGCCACGGTGGTCATCACGATCGGCTGCGCGCGCTTGTGGCCAGCATCCATGATCGCTTCGAGCTTGGGCACACCCTTGGCCATCTCCTCGATCGCGAAGTCGATCAGCAGGATCGAGTTCTTGGAGACGATGCCGAGCAGCAGCAGAATGCCGATATAGACCGGCATCGACTGCGCCTGTCCGGTCAGCCAGATCAGCAGCACGCCACCCAGAGGCGCCAATGCCAGCGAGGTCATGTTGACCAGCGGGCTCATCAGCCGCTTGTAAAGCAGCACCAGCACCGCAAACACCAGCAACACGCCCGAAATGATCGCGATAATCAGGTTGGTAAACAGCTCGGCCTGCCATTGTTCCTCACCCACCACATCGCGGATGACGCCGATGGGCAGTTCTTGCAGCACCGGCAAGGCATCGATCTGCGCCTGCGCTTCGCCCTTGAGCACGCCTGCGGCAAGGTCAGCGCCAACCAGAACGCGGCGGTTCTGGTTGTAGCGCTGGATCGCGGTCGGCCCGGAACCGAAGGTGATTTCCGCCACCCGGCTCAATGGCACCGATCCGCCATTGGCGGTTTGCACCGGAAGATTTTCGATGGTGCGGAAATCGGTGCGCGCTTCTTCGGACAGGCGCACCCGGATCGGGATCTGTCGGTCGGAAAGCGAGAAACGCGCCGCGTTCTGTTCGATCTCGCCCAGCGTCGCGCTGCGGATCGTCTGCGACAGCGCGGCGGTGGTCACGCCCAGCTCGGCGGCGATCTTGTCACGCGGGGTGATGATGATTTCAGGGCGGTTGAGATCGGCGCTGATGCGCGGGGCGACCAGCGAGCGCAGGCCCTTCATCTCTTCAACCAGCTGCGTCGCGGTCTGATCGAGCAGCACCGGATCGCTGCCCGCCAGCATCACGGTCATATCGCGGCCCGAACCGAACCCGCCGCTTTGCGAACGAAACCGCACGCGGGCGTCGGGAATCTTGGCGAGTTCGGGGGCAATCTCACGTTCAAACTCGATCGACGTGCGCGCGCGGTCCTCCCTCAGCCTGACGAAAATCGTTGAGGTCTCGCCCTGCCGGATGCGTTCCAGCAGGAGTTCAATCTCAGGCTCCTGCCGCAGCTGGTCGGCGACGCCGTTGACGATCCGCTTGGTCTCGGCAAGCGTGGTGCCCGGCACCATCTCGATTTCGACCCGGCTGTTCTCGGTATCGATGCTGGGCTGGAACTGGGGGGGAGTCTGAATGAACAGCACAATCGTGATCAGGAACGAAAACCAGCCACCAGCCAGCATCCACACGCGGTGATCATAAAACCGCGCGGTCATCCAGCGCGCGCCTTGTGCAAGCCGGCCCGAACCGCCTGCGGGCAGCTCAATCGCCTTGAACGCCAACCACCCCGACAGGAACGACAGGGCCGACACCAGCAGCACGATCACGATCTCGAATATCTTCGAAACCAGCTTGTTCGCGAAGCCATTTGTATCGGCGGAAACGGCGGCGGCGATCTGGTTGTGCACGTCAAGCCCGATCAACCCCTTCCACGCCCCGCTGACCGAACCGCTGAAAAGTTCGAACATCACCAGAGCGGGCACGGTCAGCAGCGCGATCACGGTCAGCAACAAGGCGAACATGTAACGCGTCCGGCTGCGCGGGCCATCAAGCCCGGCGCGGCGCGCAGCCATCTTGCCGGTGTCGAGTGTCCAGGTCAGCACCTGCATATAGCGGTCGATCCAGCGCCCCGTGCCGTGGTCGGCATGGCCTTTGGCGTTGAGGAAATAGGCCGCCATCAACGGCGTGATCATCCGCGCCACGGCAAGGCTCATCAGCACCGCGATCACCACCGTGATCCCGAAATTCTGGAAGAACTGGCCGGAAATCCCCGGCATCAGGCCGACCGGCAAAAATACTGCCACGATGGCGAAACTGGTGGCGACCACCGGCAGGCCGATTTCGTCCGCCGCATCGATGCTCGCCTGATAGGCGGTTTTGCCCATGCGCATATGACGCACGATATTCTCGATCTCCACAATCGCATCATCAACCAGCACGCCTGCCACCAGCGACAGTGCCAGCAGCGACAGGAAGTTGAGGTTGAAGCCCATCAGATCCATGAAAAAGAAGGTCGGGATCGCCGATAGCGGGATCGCGACCGCGCTGATGAAGGTCGCGCGCCAATCGCGCAGGAACAGGAACACCACCACCACCGCCAGCACCGCGCCTTCGACCAGCGCCCAGATCGAGGTGTTGTATTGGGCGCGGGTATAGGTGGTGCTGGTCGCCAGTTTGATGAACTTGACGCCATCATTCTCGGCTTCGATCTTGTCCATTTCTGCCAGTGCGGCATCATACACGGTAAGGTCCGATGCGCCGCGCGCGCGGCTCATGGCGAAATTGACGACTTCCTTGCCGCCCACTTCGCTGATCGAATTGCGTTCGGAATAGCCGTCGCGAACCGTCGCCACATCAGCCAGCCGCACCGTGCGCCCGCCGCCCAGCTGGATCTGCGCCTGCGACAGCGCAAAGGCACTGTCCGAATTGCCGAGCACGCGCAGCGACTGGCGAGTGCCGCCAATTTCGGCAAGGCCGCCCGCCGCATCGATATTGGTCTGACGCAGCACGGCGTTGATCTGCGAGGCAGTCACCCCGAGCGACTGCATCCGCGCCGGGTCCAGAACCACCTCGATCTCGCGGTCGACCCCGCCGAAGCGGTTGACCTCGGCCATGCCTTCGATCTTCAGCAGACGCTTGGCAAGGGTGTCGTCGATGAACCAGCTAAGCTGTTCGATCGTCATGTCATTGGCTTCGACCGCGACATAGCCAATCGGTTCCCCGACAACATTGACCTTGCCTACGCGCGGTTCAAGAATGCCGTCGGGCAAGCTGCCGCGCACGCTGTCGATCGCGGTTTCAACCTCGTTGACAGCTTCGATCAGATTGGTGCCGATTTCGAATTCAACGAAAGTGTTGGAACTGCCCTCTCGCGCGGTCGACTGGATCGAGTTGACCCCGTTGATCGAACTCAGCGCGCTTTCAACCCGCTGGGTGATCTGGTTCTCAATCTCGGTCGGTGACGCACCGGGCTGAGCGATGTTGACGCTGACAGCGGGGAAATCGACATCCGGATTGTTGGTCACGTCCATTTGCAGGAAGCTGACGATCCCGGCGAACAGCAGGCCGGTGAAAAACACCAAAGGGATCACCGGATTGCGGATCGACCAGGCCGAGATGTCGCGTAAAGCCATGATATTCCTGCCTGTGTTTCGCGGGTCTTGTCTTCGCGCCCCTGGTTTACGCAGCCCCGAAGTTACGTAGCCGGGCCGCGTGGGGATGAAAAATTACTTCTTGAGCGGCTGGGGGTTCACCGTTTCGCCCGGATTGAGGAAACCGCCCGCGCGCAGCACCACACGTTCGGTGCCGGAAAGACCGCCGGTGATCGCAATGCCGCCCTCGGTCACTGCGCCGGTTTTAACCGCGCGCCGCACCGCCTTGTTATTCTTGTCGATGATGTAGACGAAGCTGCCTTCATTATCCGCCAGCACCGCGCTTTCGGGCAGCAGCGTGGCAGTAAAGGTGCCGCTGTTGATGCGCGCAGTGGCAAAGCCGCCGGGCCGCAGCGCCGGGTTGAAGGGCAGCGCAATGCGCGCGATTCCCTGCCGGGTGGCTTGATCGATCACTGGCGAAAGCTGCCACACCTGACCGGTAAAGCTCTGTTCCGAACCTGTCGGCGTCACGCTGGCGTTGACGCCAACCGAAAGGCCAGCAAGCTGTTCTTCGCTGACCTGAGCAAGCACTTCCATCTCACCGCCGCTGGCTATGGTGAACAGCGCCGCCGAGCCTGCACCAACCGTCTGGCCGGGTTCGACATTGCGAGCGAGCACATAGCCGCTGGCGGGGGCGTAGATATTCAGCCGCTGGTTCCGCGCACGCTGCTCCAGCGACTGCGCGTCGGCAACCTTGACCCGCGCCACTGCGGCATCGCGGGTGGCGGTCAGCC
>JBGSKN010000311.1:0-3960 GCA_041741215.1 Erythrobacter sp.
CCAGCACGGCCGCGCTCACCACCAGCGCGGCACCAAGCCCGGGCAGTGACAACCTGCCCAGCATCGTTCCGCCATTGGCAATGGTGCCCGCCACCAGCGCAGCGATCAGACCGATGGCGATCTGCCGCAGGATCGCGCCGGGCGCTTCGGTTCGGGCGATGATCGAGGCCAGCCAGCCCGCAATCGCTCCCAGTAGAATCAACACCAGCACCGCCATCTGACCATCAACCCCGTCACTAGAGTGTTTTCAAACCGGCATTCTGCCGGGCCGGCTCCGGAAATTGCGCGCCTATCGCAGCCCCAGCCACGCCAGCCCCGCAATGCCGACCACGATGCGATACCATGCAAAAGGTGCAAACCCAATCCTGGTGACCACCGCGACAAACATCCTGACCACCACCAGCGCAACCACAAACCCGGCGAGGGAACCGATCCCGATCAGCTCAAGATCGCGCGAGGTAAGGTCGGAGCCATATTTGGCGAGCTGATAGACCGTTGCGCCGCTGAGCGTGGGCACCGCGAGGAAAAAGCTGAATTCGGCGGCGGTCTTGCGGTCCACCCCCAACGCCATCGCCCCAAGGATGGTCGCGCCCGAACGGCTGACGCCGGGAACCATGGCAAGGCATTGCACCAGCCCGATCACCACCGCAGTGCCCAGCGGCACCCCCGCCACCCCCGGCCCGGTTGCGGGCGGGTTGGCCCAGCGTTCGATGGCAAGGATCGCCACCCCGCCGATAATCAGCGTCCAGCACACCAGCACCGCATTGCCGAGCATGGTTTCGATCACATCGCCAAATGCCAGCCCCAGAAGCACCGCCGGGAAAAACGCAACCAGCAGGTTGCGCACGAAATGGAGTGCGCCTTTTTCAAGCCCGAACAAGCCCTTCGCCACATCCCAGAACGTGCGCCAATAGAGCACCACGATCGCCAGAATCGCGGCGGGCTGGATCGCGATGTTGAACACCTCCCACGCGCGCTGATCGAAACCGAGCAGTTCGGTGGCAAGGATCAGGTGCCCGGTCGATGACACAGGCAGGAATTCGGTCAGCCCTTCAAGGATGCCGAGCAGGATGGCGGCGAGTGTATCGGTCATGGCGCGGTGCTTTGACGAGCATAGCGATGCTGTCAAACCGAAAAGGCCCGCTCCTTTGTGTCGGAGCGGGCCTTGCCCAGTGTCACCAGATGCGCACGCGCTGTTCCGGCGGCAGATACATCGCATCGCCGGGCTTCACGCCGAAAGCTTCGTACCATTCGTCCAGATTGCGCACCACGCCGTTGACCCGGTATTCTTCGGGGCTGTGGCTGTCGGTGCGCAACCGGTTGCGGTAATTCTCCTCGCGCTGCGCCGAACGCCAGACCTGCGCCCAGGCAAGGAAGAAGCGCTGATCGCCGGTCAGCCCGTCGATCACCGGAATGTCCATATCCCTGGTCGCGATCTTGTAGGCGCGGTAGGCCATGCTCAGCCCGCCGACATCACCGATATTCTCGCCCAGCGTCAGGCGGCCATTGACACAGGTTGTGCCATCATCCAGCGGGCAGAAGGCGTTATATTGCGCCACCAGCCGATCACCCAGCGTATCAAACGCCTTGCGGTCGTCGTCCGTCCACCAGTTGCGCAAGGCGCCGCTGGCATCCGATTTCGATCCCTGATCGTCGAACCCGTGGCCGATTTCATGCCCGATCACCCCGCCAATCGCGCCGTAATTGACCGCGATATCATTGCTCAGCGCAAAGAACGGCTGTTGCAGGATCCCGGCGGGGAACACGATCTCGTTCTTGGTCGAATTGTAATAGGCGTTGACCGTCTGGGGCAGCATGAACCATTCGGTGCGGTCAATCGGCTGGCCCAGCTTGGCAACATTATCGTCCCTGCGCCACTTGGCCGAAGCCATTCGGTTGGCGATCGGATCGCCGGGTGTGATGGCGAGGCCTTCGTAGGTTTCAAGGTTGGGACTATAGCCGATCTTGGGATCGAAACTGTCAAGCTTGGCGCGCGCCTGGGTTTTGGTTTCTTCGCCCATCCAGTCGATATCGGCGATCGATTCGCGCAGTGCGACCCGCAGATTGGCGACCAGTTCATCCATCGCCGCCTTGTTTTCCGGCGGGAAATAGCGCGCGACATAGGATTTGCCGATCAACTCGCCCAGCAAGCTTTCGGATTCGCCAATCGCGCGTTTCCAGCGCGGGCGTTGTTCGGGCGTGCCGCGCAAGGTCTTGCCGAAAAATGCAAAATTGGCATCGTCGAACCGCTTGGGCAGCACCGCAGCATTATCCGACAGAAACTCCTTCGCCATCCACGCCTGCAGCGTCGCAACCGGGGTTTCACCAAGCAGCGCGAACATTCCCGGCAGGCCGGTTCCGATCTTCGCCAGCGTCGCCTCATTCAGCTTGAGCGCCGCGATTTCCTCGGCCGTCGGCGGCATCATGCTGACGACAAAGCCGGGGCTGTCGGCAATCCCGTTTGCGGCGAGCAGCGCGGCGACCGGCACCTTGCCGCCAATCGCGGCGAGTTCTTCGGCGGAAAGCAGGTTGTAGGTCAGATCGCGGTTGCGGCGCACGGTCCGATCCCATGCAATATCGCGCGCGATCCGGTGTTCAAAGGCATAGACCGCCTCGGCGGCTGCCGCCGGGTCGGCATAGCGCGCCTCGCCCAGCAGGAACGCGAGGTAGGCCTTGTAGGCCGCCTGAATCGCGCGGCCTTTTTCGCTTTCGTCGAGGTAGTAATCGCGGTCCGGCATGCCCAATCCGCCAAACCCGACCGACGCGATGTGGCGATCGGGCTGCTTGGCATCCACGCCGACCCCGCCGCCGACCGGGCTGGCATAGCCCGGCTCAGCCCACAGCATCGCCAGATCATCAAGCGTTTGCGCGGCCATGATCCGGTCAAGATGCGGCTGGGCGGGGGCAAGCCCGGCCGCTTCGATCGCATCAATATCGAGATAGGAATTGTAAGCCCCGACGATGCGCAGCTCATCCGCGCTCAGTGTCGCGACATCCTTGGCCAGCAGATCATCGATCAGCGTCTTGACGTCCGCCGTGCTTTTTTCGCCGAGCAGCGTGAATGCGCCCAGACGGCTGAATTCGCGCGGGAGCGGATTGGCGTCGATCCACGGGCGGTTGACGAAGGCGAAGAAATCATCGCCCGGCTTTACATCACTCGCGAGAAGCGCGGGATCGACACCCCAGGTGCCAAAACTGATGGTTGGCAGGGCGGATCCGGCAGTCTCGGCGCTGTCTTGCAGCAGCAGTTCGATGCCGTCCTGCTGGGCGTGAGTGTCGTCATTGGCAAAGACAGGCGCGCCGCTCAACAAAGCGGGGGCCAACGCGGCGAGGCTGGCGCCGACAAGCGCGGATTTGTGAATCATGTGCGAAGTTCCCGAATGTTGCTGCAGTTATTCTGCTGCGCGCAGCCTAACGCACCGCTGGACGAAAGGTCGCCCTTTGTCCGGCGAACGAAGCGCTTCGTCGAAAACGTGTCAGGAATTACGCTGCGGCGTTGGTGAATTGCAGCCGAGCGAGCCGCGCATACAGCCCGCCCGCCTTGCTCAATACATCATGCGTGCCCTGTTCGACGATCCGGCCATCATCGAGCACGATGATCCGGTCAGCCGCGCGCACCGTCGCCAGCCGGTGCGCGATCACCAGCGTGGTGCGCTGCGCCATCAGCTTTTCCAGCGCCTGTTGGACCAATTGTTCGCTTTCAGCGTCCAACGCGCTGGTCGCTTCGTCGAGCAGCAGGATCGGCGAATCGCGCAACAGCGCGCGGGCAATCGCGACGCGCTGTTGCTGCCCGCCCGACAATTGCGCGCCGCCTTCGCCCAGTTAGGTATCCAGCCCCTGCGGCAGCGCGCGCAGGAAGCTTTCCGCATTGGCGGCGCGAGCGGCGTCCCAGATATCCTCGTCGCTCGCGTCCCACTTGCCATAGCGCAGGTTGTCGCGCGCATTGGCGCTGAACAGCAC
>JBGSKN010000312.1:0-13769 GCA_041741215.1 Erythrobacter sp.
CATCGAACTGCCCGAACAGCGGGCCGAGCAGCGACTGGTTTTCAAAGGTCAGATCAACGCGCGCGCGCCGGGGTTCCGGAATATCGCGCGGATCGGGCGAGAGAGCCGGGTGTCCGGCACGGGAGGGTCGTCGGCCCATAGGTTCCTTTGCGTGGCGGCAGGGGACATTCCGCTGCCCTGAGTCGCAAAGGTAAGCCGGGCGGTGCGCAAAGCAAGCTGGCGGTGGCCAGATGGCGGTGGAAAGTCATCAAACCGTTACAGTTTGGCGCACCAGCCCCATAAGCGAATTGGGCCCCGCTTCGGCAAGTTCGACCTCGACCAGATCACCAATCGCATAATCGCCATCAAACCACACCGATTGCAGCCACGGCGATTTTCCGAGCCATTGGCCGGGCAGCTTCCCGGTGCGTTCGATCAGCACGGTGCAGGTCTTGCCCACGCTCGCCTGATTGAACGCGAACTGGTGATGCGCGATGCGGTTCTGGAGGCGTTGCAGGCGTTCGTCCATCACTTCGGAGGCAATCTGCCCGTCCATTATGGCTGCCGGGGTGCCAGGGCGCGGGGAATATTTGAAGCTGAAGGCGTGGGCATAGCGCACCTCGTCAACGATCCGCAGCGTGTCTTCAAACTCGGCCTCGGTCTCACCCGGAAAGCCAACGATGAAATCGCCCGACAGCGCGATATCGGGGCGCACCGCGCGGAACTGCTCCAGCAGCTTGAGGTAGCTTTCGGCGGTGTGCTGGCGGTTCATCGCTTTCAGCACCCGGTCGCTGCCGCTTTGCACGGGCAGGTGCAGGTAAGGCATCAACTTGGCGACCTCGCCATGCGCGGCGATCAGCGCCCTGCCCTCGTCGGTGTCCATGTCATTGGGATGGCTGGTGGTGTAGCGGATGCGATCCAGCCCATCGATCCGGGCGAGCGCGTGGATCAGGCCTGCGAGGCCAGCCGCCCTGCCCTTTTCGTCCTCGCCCGCCCATGCGTTGACGTTCTGGCCGAGCAGCGTGATTTCCTTCGCGCCCGTTTCAACCAGCCTGTGCGCTTCGGCGATCAGGTGCGCGAAGGGCCGCGAGATTTCCGCGCCGCGGGTATAGGGCACCACGCAATAGGTGCAGAACTTGTCGCAACCTTCCTGCACCGTCAGAAACGCGCTCGGCCCGCGTTTGCGGCGTGCGGGCAGCGCGTCGAACTTGGCGATGGCGGGCATGTCGGTATCGGTCGCACGCTCGCCCTTCGCGGCCTTGTCGAGCATTTCGGGCAGGCGGTGATAGGCCTGCGGGCCAACCACGATGCTGACCGCAGGCGCGCGCGCCATGATCTCCTCACCCTCGGCCTGCGCGACGCAGCCTGCCACCGCGATCAGCGGAGCCTTACCCGCCTTGTTGCCCGCCTTCACCAGCCGTCCGATGTCGGAATAGACCTTCTCGGCGGCTTTCTCGCGGATGTGGCAGGTGTTGAGGATGACGAGATCCGCCTCCTCGCCCTCAGCCGCAGGCGCGATGCCGCGTTCCCCCAGCAATTCCGCCATGCGCTCGCCATCATAGACGTTCATCTGGCAGCCGAAGCTTTTGACCCGGTAGGTCTTTGGGGCTGGGGCAGGTGTCATGAGGGGTGCGCCTTTAGCGCCGATGGGCGGCGGATTCAATCGCGCGCGGGATCGGGCACCTTATCGGCGCGCGACTGGTGGACACAGGCCGAATGCGGCGCGGGTGTCCGCCCCGGATGCGGTTTGTCTGGCGGGCCGCATTCCACATCCGGCTTCGCAATCGCATTGGCGCGCACCACACCCAGCGCATCCTTGCTTTCATAGGCGGCGATCCAAGTCAGACAATCGGCCAGCTTGCGCACCGAATGCTTGGAAAATCTGCTTTTCTGAGGGCGGCAATTGATGATGAATACCTCCGCCGCCGGGTCAGACCGGAACTTGCGCAACGTCCGCAACGCCTCACCGCGTTCGTTGAACAGCGTACGATTGGCGGCGTTGACCTCGGATGCCCCGCGATAGAATGGCGAGAGGTTGAACAGCCACGCGCGCACATCAGGATAGGCAATCGAAATCTCGGTCGCCAGCGCCCCGCCGAGCGAATGGCCTGCCGTGTGCCACGCCGCCGCATCGTCGAACCTTTCGCGCTCGGCGGCGAAATAGCGCCGGGCAATATCGATCTGATCTGCGCGCAAAGTGCCGTAAAACAGATCGGCGACGCCATCAAAATCAGTCCCGCGAAAGGCCATGATGCGGGCCACCGGAACACCCCGATTCCCGCCCGCATCATCATCGCCGTAAAGCGCGAAGAGCTGATAATCGAACCCCGTTTTGGTATCTTCGGGCGCGATTGGCAGGCGATCCAGCATTACCAGCCGCGATCCCGTATCGCCAAACACATCGCTATCGCCCTGATAGGCATTGGTCGCGGCGATCGCATAGGGCCACGCCTCGACCGCCGCCTCGCGCACAAAGCCGCACCACCCGCCCGGCTCAAGCTGGCACGGGGAACGCGATTGCGAGATATCGGGAAGCGTGACGCAGGCGGACAGCGCGAGGGCGAACAGCAGCACGAATGCGGTATGCAAGCTTATCCGCAACATGTGCCCCTAATGAATGTGCAAGAAATCCTTGAGGCACCCAGCCGCAGGCCGATCCGCCGCGCCTTTAGAACGTGTTCAACGAGGCGACGGCATATCTCCGTTGCGAAAAAAGTGTCCCAAAACGTAGCCGAACGCCCACCCGAACCAGTTCGGCCACTCCACGAAGATCGCGCCAATGACCGACCACCCCACGGTATTGACGGCATCCGCCGGATCAAGCGCCACCATAACAAGGACCTTGGCCACGTATAGCCAAAAGGGCAAGGGCCAAAAGATCGCTCCTCGCAACCATCGCGGCCATCTGAAAAGCGGTACTACGTATCTCGCTGCGAGGAACGCCAGCAGCCCTGTCGCTATCGCGTAAATCAAGGCCATCCAAGACATCGCGACTCCCGCTTACCCCACCGTCGCCTTGACGATCTTCCCCGGTGCACGCGGCGGTTCGCCCTTGGGGAGGGCGTGGACGTGCTCCATGCCGCTCGTGACCTGGCCCCACGCGGTGTACTGCTTGTCAAGGAAGCGCGCGTCGTCGAGGCAGATGAAGAACTGCGAATTGGCGCTGTTGGGGTTTTGCGAACGCGCCATCGAACACACGCCTTCGACGTGCGGTTCGGCGTTGAATTCGGCTGCGAGGTCAGGCTTGTCGCTGCCGCCCATGCCGGTGCCGGTCGGATCGCCGCCCTGCGCCATGAAGCCGTTGATCACGCGGTGGAACACCACGCCATCGTAAAAACCTTCGCCCGCCAGTTCGGCGATGCGCGCAACATGGCCGGGGGCCAGATCGGGGCGCAGCTTGATCACGACGTCCTTGGGCTCACCGTCTCCGGTGTCGAGGGTGAAGGTGAGGGTGTCGGCCATAGTTTTTCTCCGTAATCTCAAACCCGTTCGTGCTGAGCTTGTCGAAGCACTGTCTTTCTTCAGCAAGGCGAAAAAAGAAGTGCCGCCCTTCGACAGGCTCAGGGCGAGCGGGTTTGGTGTTTATTTCCAGGCGCTTTTAGCAGGCAAAACCCGGCTGTCACCCTCCCCGCTTGCTTTTCATCGCCCCCCGCCTAAACCGCCACGATATGGCCGATAATCGCCCTCTCGATGACGACCTGCTGATCGCCGATGCTGGCGAGGGCGAAGTGCGCCCCGATGACCGCGTCGATGATGAGCGGCATGACGAGGAAAACCGGCTCAAGCCCGAATATGTCAACGCCGTCCACGATGCGCTGGCGGCGGGCGACAAGGGCGCGGTTTACGATCTGGTCGAACCGCTCCACGCGGCCGACATCGCCGACCTGATCGAGCTGCTGCAACGTTCCGAACGCGCACAATTGGCCGCCGCCATCAGCGATCTGATGACCAGCGATGTAATCGCCGAACTCAACGATTACGTCCGCGAAGACCTGATGGAGGCGCTGTCCGCTCAGGCGGTGGCGACGATTGCCGAACAGCTCGACACCGATGATGCGGTGCAGCTGATCGAAGACCTCGACGAAGCCGATCAGCGCGCGGTGATGGCCGCACTGGAGCCGGAAACCCGCGAGGCGGTGTCGAGCGCGCTGGCCTATCCCGAAGAAACCGCCGGGCGGTTGATGAGCCGCCATTTCGTGGCGGTGCCCGAACACCTGACAGTGGGCGACCTGATCGATTTCCTGCGCGAAGAGGGCGATCTGGAGCACGATTTCCACGAGGTTTTCGTGATCGACGAACGCCACCACCCGGTTGGCACCTGCGCGCTCAACTGGATCCTCACCACCCCGCGCAGTGTCCGCCTGACCGACGTGATGAAGCGCGACCAGACCCTGATCCCGGTGACAATGGATCAGGAAGAAGCCGCGCTGATGTTCCAGAAATACGCGCTGATTTCGGCCGCAGTGGTGGATGAAAGCGGGCGGATGGTCGGGCAGATGACGGTCGATGATATCGTCCACATCATCTCCGAAGAAGCGGGCGAGGATGCGCTGCTGATGTCGGGCGCGGGCGATGGCGACATCAACGAGCCGCTGCGTGAGGCCTTCTCCAGCCGCGTGCGCTGGCTGATCGCAAACCTTGGCACGGCGGTGGTCGCGTCAACCATCATCGCGTTTTTCGGCGCGGCGATTGAACATCTGGTGGCGCTGGCGGTGCTGATGCCGATCGTCGCCAGCATCGGCGGCAATGCCGGCACGCAGACGATGGCGGTGGCGGTGCGCGCGATTGCCACCAACCAGCTCACAAGGTCGAATACAAGGCGCATCCTGTGGCGCGAATTCCGCGTCGCGCTGCTCAATGGTGGCACGATCGCGCTGTTGATCGGGGTTGCAGCTGGGGTGTTGTTCACCCCGTTGATGGGGGTGGTGATTGCGCTCGCTATGGTCATCAATATCGCGGTGGCAGGGCTGGCGGGCGTGTTGGTGCCGGTGATTTTTGAACGGCTCGACCAGGATCCGGCGGTCGCTTCCAGCGTGTTTGTGACGATGATAACCGATTCGATGGGGTTCTTTGCCTTTCTTGGTCTGGCAGTGGCGGCGGGCCTTGCTCCGCTGTGACGGCGGCTCGCAATCCCACCGAAACATTGTAGGGTCAGCGCCATGCCGCTGCACCTGACCAAGATCGCGTTTGGCGCGAAAAGCTATGATGATTTGGCCGGATGGTATGCGACGCGTGAGATCATGCAGCTCACCACCCGCAACCGCCCGACCCGGCACGAAGAGGTGGTCGGCGGATCGCTGTTCTGGATCCTCAACCACGCGATTGTGGCACGTTCGCGGATCACAGGCTTTACCCAGACCGATGACGGGCGCTGGAACATCTGCCTTGAGCCGGTGCTGATCCGCGTCCACCAACAGCCCAAGCGCGCGCATCAGGGCTGGCGTTACCTTACCGACGAAAAGGCACCGCGTGATGTGGCCGAAGGTGAGGATATTGGCGACGCGCTGCCCGGCAAGCTGGCGGCGAAACTGCAACGGCTGGGTCTGGTTTAGGTAGGGCGCAGGTGCCGAACTTCTGATGGAGGCGCAAATGGCCGAACAGCGGCAGGATCACTGGAACCGTGTCTATGTTGAAAAGTCGCCGGACCGGCTGAGCTGGCATCAAGACTCACCGGAGCCGTCGCTCGAGGCGTTCGCCCGCTTCGATGTTGGCCCCGCCCAGTCGGTGATCGATATCGGAGGCGGCATATCGACGCTGGTTGACGCCTTGCTCGATCGCGGTTGGCTGGATGTTACCGTTCTGGATATCTCGTGGGCGGCATTGCGGGCAGCGCAAACCCGTCTGGGCGGGAGGGCCGAAGATGCGCATTGGGAAACCGCGGATATTACCGAATGGACACCGCCGCGCACTTACGACGTGTGGCATGATCGCGCAGTGTTCCACTTTCTGACGGAGGCATCCCAGCGCGCTGCCTATCGCGCAGCGCTGGCGCGCGGGCTTGCGCAAGGCGGCCTGTTGATCATCGCAACTTTCGCGCTCGACGGGCCGGAAAAATGCAGCGGTCTGCCGGTAATGCGTTACGATGCCGCAGCGATGAGCACAGAATTGGGCCGTGATTTTCGGCTGTTAGATAGCTGGAAGGCTGACCATTTCACCCCTTGGGGGGATCGCCAATCCTTCCAGTGGTGCGCATTCAGGAAGAACTGAAACTGCCCGTTCAGGCCGCCCGGCTCTTTTCCGCCACCCGCCGCAGCGCGTTGACGTAAACTTCGGGCGCCTGAGCGCCGGGAATTATGAACTTTGCGTTGATGATCATCGCCGGGACGCCGGAGATGTTCATGTCCCATGCCTGAGCCTCTTCAGCGAGCACGCGGGCTTCGAGATCGGGATCGTCGAGCGCGGCTTTGGCGGCGGCGCGGTGGAGGCCGGCTTCGAAGGCAATGTCTAGCAGCACGTCCCGATCACCAAGGTTCGCGCGGCTGTTGAAATGCGCTTTGAACAACGCGAGTTTCAATGCGGTCTGCACCTTTGGCCCAGCCTCTTCCAGGGCAAATGTCAGCAGCTTGTGGCAATCACGCGTGTTCCACATCATCGCAGGCGGAGCCGCGCCCTCTCCTTCATAGGACAGCGACACGCCCGCGCCTTCGGCAATCGCTTTCATCTGGGCGCGCAGGCCCGCGCCTTCTTCGGCGGAGCGGCGATATTTGCGTTGCAGGTGGGCTTCCTGCTCCTCGCCTTCGGGCGGCATTTGCGGGTTCAGTTCAAACGGCCGCCAACGGATCTGCGCCGCGATTTCGCCGTCAAGCTGTTCCAGCGCCTTGGTCAATTGCCCATATCCGATCAGGCACCACGGGCACACCACGTCGGAGTAGATATCGATCGTCAGATTATCGGTCATTTGTCGAGCCACCATGAAACCAGATGATGCGCAATCGCGAACGGGCGCGGGAAGTATAGCAGTTCGGTGCCGTGTTCACCTGCTGCGCGCGCTTGTTCGAGTTCGTCGCGGGTGAACCAGCGGGCATCGTCGAGTTCGGTGCGGTCGATGGTGATTTCGGTGTCTTCGGCCACAGATGTGCAGCCGATCATCAACTGGCTGGGGAACGGCCAGGGCTGGCTGGCGATGTAGCGCACATCGCGCACCCGCACGCCCGCTTCCTCGTGGATTTCACGCGCAACCGCCTCTTCAATCGTCTCGCCCGGCTCGACAAAGCCCGCCAGCGCCGAATACATCCGGGGCGGAAAGCGCGGCTGGCGGCCAAGCAGCAGGCGCTGTTCGCCATTGGCTTCATGTTCGACCAGCATGATCGTTACCGGATCGGTGCGCGGGAAGTGGTCTGCGCCGCACCCATCGCAATGCCGCTGCCAGCCGCCTTTGACAATTTTCGTCGGAGCGCCGCAATTGGCGCAGAACCGGTGGCGCGCGTGCCAGTCGACAAGGCTGCGCGCGCCGCCATAGATCGCCAGGTCCTCTGGCTGGAGCATCTGCATGACCTGCCATGCGCGCGGCATCGCAGGGCCAGCTGCGCCCTGTGCCGGAACCGGGGCGAAATGCGCCCTATCATCCAGCATCCCGAGAAACACGAGTTCGGCGTCGGGCGCGACATCGGCAAGCGTATTCCACAGCAGCCGCCCGTCATCGTCGAATTCTGGCAGCAGGCCATCAAGGTTGAGCACCCGCGCGCGCCAGTTCATCAGATTGCCCAGCGCCGCCGGATCGCCGCGGATATTGTCCGCGCGATCAAGCGGCGATCCGGAGAAGGCGATCCCCGGCGCAGCAGACACGCGCTGATGCATTAGGTCGCCGTCATTCCGCTGCGCATGGCCGCCAGATCAGCCTCCATCGCGGCGAGGAATTCGTCACGGATCGGGTAGGCATCGCTCGGCATGTATTGGGTGAACAATGTCGAACGCAGCTTGAGGCCGAAATCCACCGCCGCGAGCGTCCCTGCCGCGCCGCCCCAGCCGAAGGTTGCCCCCTTGGAACGCCCCCCCGCGCCGTGGCCTTCGCCTTCGAGCCAGCTGCCCTTGGTATCGACCGTGGCGGGCAGCAGGTCCGACACGCCAACGCGCACCGCTTCTTCGCTCATCACGCGGGTGCCATCGATCAGGCCGTAGCCGAGCAGCATCCGCAGGAAGCGGTCGTAATCGCGTGGGCTGGAAACCAGCCCGCCGCCGCCCGCAGGCACTTCGGGCGGATCGGTGAAGATCGAATTGGCACCCGGATCGATCGGAAAGGCCGCGCCGTTGACGATGCCGTAATTGTCAGTGAGGCGGTGAACCTCGGCTTGCGGGACCTGCATGAAGGTGCTGTTCATGCCGCAAGGATCGAAAATCCGCGCCTTGAGAAACGCCTCGAACGCCATCCCGCTGACCACTTCGATCACCCGGCCCAGCAGATCAATGCTGGCGGAATAGCTCCACTTTGTCGCGGGCTGAAACATCAGCGGCAATTCGGCCAGCCGGTCAGCCCAGACCGCCAGACCCGGCGCAGGCGTAACCGGCGGGAAGCCGGGAAGCGGTATTCGGCTGACCCGTCCGCCCACCAGGCCATTTTCGTTATAGGCGGCCTGCAATGGCCCCTTGCTGATGATCTGGTAGCCAAGCCCAGCGGTATGGGTCAGCAATTGGCGGATCGTGATCGGACGTTCGGCCGCCACGGTGTCTTCCAGCGCACCTTCGGGATCGACCAGCACCTGCATGTCGCGGAACGCGGGGAGGATTTCATAGAGCGGCTGATCCAGCCCCAGCCTGCCCTGATCGATCAGGATCATCGTCGCCATGCCGGTAATCGGCTTGGACATCGAATAGATGCGGAACAGCGAATCCATATCCACCGGGGTCGGCCTTGCCAGTGACAGCGTCCCGCCGCCCACGGTATGGGCGTTCTCCTGCCCCCAGCCAAAGGTCAGTAACAGGTTGGCGAGTTTGCGTTCGCTGACATAGCGATTGGCGAGCGCGGCGACATTGGGCCAGTTTTCGCCGACATCATGCATTGCGAATGCCGCGCGCCCGAACGGCAGGGCTGACAAGGCCGCGCCGCCAGCCAGCAGCGCGCTGCCGCGGATCAGTGCGCGGCGGGAAAGCACGGGGGATTCAAGATCGCGGTAAGCCATAGGGGGGGAGACTCCGAAGGGGTATGGGTGCTTGTCTGCGGCACTCAGCGGCACGGGTCAATCACCGGTTGCGCGTTCGGACTTGCAAATCGCAGGTGTCCTATGCATATAAGACACATGCTCAACGTGCTTGCCTATCTCATCGGGCTTGTCAGCCTCGTCATCGTCATCCCGGCGCAAATCCCGCTGCTCGGCTGGGCCAACTGGATCGCCTTGCCGGTAATCGTGATTGGGATCGTCATCGGCGCGCTGTCATCCAGCAATGGCGGGCGCAATTTCTGCCTCGTGGTGCTGTTGATCGCAGCGGTGCGGCTGATGCTGGGCGGGGGAATATTCTAACCCGCCGCCAGCGCGAGGCGCGCGGCTTTGAGGAACAGGGTAGCAAGGCCCGCATCCTCCAGCCGGTCAAGCGGCCACCATTGACCTTCGCCCGCTGGGTCTGAGACAACCTTCATCCCAACCACCATCAGCGTCAGGTGCGCATGGGTAAAGCCATGCCGCACCGCGCCCAGCCTGCGCCAATCGCCCGGTAGCGGCGCCTCGCCCGAACCGTCGCCTTGTGCACTCCAGCCATCATCGGGCAGCGCGCGCATTCCGCCGAGCATCCCGCTGGCGGGCCGGGTGACGAGCCACACCTGCGCCCCATCCTTGCGCGTGATCCAGAACGCGGTGCCACATCGCTGTGGCACGGCCTGTTTCGCAGGTTTGACCGGCAGACGTTCCGGCTCTCCCGACGCATGGCCTGCGCAGGCCCCGCGCAAGGGGCACAGCAGACATCGCGGCGCTTTGGCGGTGCATATCTGCGCGCCCAGATCCATCATGGCTTGCGCAAAATCGCCCGCGCGCACTTGCGGGGTGATCATATCCGCAGCGGCGCGGATCGCCTTGCGCGCAGCGGGCAGCGGTGTGTCGATGGCAAATAATCGCGCCGCCACGCGTTCGACATTGGCATCAACCACCACAGCGCGTTGCCCGAACGCAATCGCCGCAATCGCCGCCGCGGTATAATCGCCCAGTCCGGGGAGCCGCCGCAGCGCATCCTCGGTGGCAGGAAAGCCGCCCTGCGCCGCCACCAGCCGCGCGCATTTCACCAGATTGCGCGCGCGCGAATAATAGCCCAGCCCCGCCCACGCCGCCATGACGTCAGTCTCCGGCGCAGCGGCGAGCGCTTCAACCGACGGCCATCTTGCTGTAAACTTGACGAAATAGGGCTTCACCGCCGCCACTGTGGTCTGTTGCAGCATCACTTCAGACAGCCACACCCGGTAGGGCCACGCCGGATCGTCCGGCAGCGCGCTGCCCGGCGGCAATCGCCACGGCAGATCGCGGGCATGGCCATCATACCATCGCAGGAGATTGTCGGAGATGCTGGCAGTCACGCGCTGCCTATGGCATGGCGGGCGCGATCATGGGAAGCGACAAGACCAATTCGGGCAAGCCGGGGGCCAAGCTGGGCGGCAAAACGGGCGCAAAGACGGGTGGTGCAAAACCCTATGCCCGTCCGCGCGGCAGGGGTGCGCGCGCGATTGGCGATCTGATGCCTGAAATCGGGCGCGCCGCATTTCGCCGCTTCGGCTTTGTGCAAAGCTCGGTCGTCACCCGCTGGCCCGAAATCGTCGGCTCGGCCCATGCCCGCGTATGCAGCCCCGAAGCGATCCGCTTTCCACCCGGCGAGAAGGCCGAGGGCATTCTGGAACTGGTGGTCAAACCCGCCCATGCGCCGCTGATCCAGCAGGTCATCCCCGAAATCATCGCCCGGGTGAACCGCTTCTTCGGCTACAAGGCGGTGGCGCGGGTCAAACTGCGGCAAGGCGCGGTCACGCCGCCCACAGATGGCCGGCCCGCCAAGCCGCCGCCGTCGCTCAAACCGATCCCGCTGGAACTGGGCGAAAGCCTGCGCGATATCGGCGATCCCGAACTGCGCACCGTGCTCGAATCGCTGGCGCGCAGCCTTGGCAATAGTGAAACCTGAATCCGACGCAGGAACACGCGCAGATGATAAAACTTCCCCTCCTTTGCGCCGCAGCCGCGCTGGCGCTGGCGACCGGCCCGGCTGGCGCGCAGCAGGATCTGTCCAACCCCGACAGCGCCTTTGCCCCGCAGGACAATCCCGGCAACTGGCAGACCACGATCACGCGCACGGCACGCGGACACCTGATCGGCAATCCACGGGCGGATGCGCGGCTGATCGAATTTGTCAGCTATACCTGCGGGCATTGCGCAACCTTCACCGCACAGGGCGAACCGGCGCTGGAACTGGCGCTGTTGATGCCGGGCAAGATGGCACTGGAAGTGCGCCCGGTAATCCGCAATGCGATTGATCTTACCGTATCGCTGCTGGCGGGATGCGGCGATCCGGCGCAGTTCAAGGATCGCCACCGCGCCTTGATGGGGTCGCAGGCCGAATGGCTGGGCAAGGCTCGCGGCGCGCCGCAAAGCCAGCAGGCGATCTGGGCGCGCGGCGACAAGGCGGCGCGGATGAATGCCGCCAGCGCGCTGAGCCTTTCGGCAATGCTGGTGCGCGCCGGGCAATCCACCTCGCAGATCAACGCCTGCGTGATGGATGATGCGGCTGCGCAAAAGCTGATGGAAAATGGCCGGGCAGACTACGCCGAATTTGCGATTGCCGGCACCCCCAGCTTCGCGCTGGATGGCAAGCTGCTCGATGAAGTGCATAGCTGGGACGCGCTGTATCCGGTGCTGTCCGCCAGGTTTGCCGCGCCGGATGACAACGCACTCACTGCGCCCGGCTGATCCAGTTGTTCACAGCCGGGCGCGGCAAGCCTTGCTGCAAGGGCGTGTGCGCGGCTATTCCATAGTCCTTCCAACCCCAAGGATTCCCGACCGATGAAGACCTCTCGCCTGCTTTCCTATTCCATGCTTGTTCTGGCCCCGCTTGCGCTTGCCGCTTGCGGCGAAACCGAAGGCGCTGATGGCGTTGCCGCTTCGGGCGAAGCGATCCCCGCCATTGCTGCCCCCGCTGGCGCGAAGTGGGCTGATACGGTCACGGTAACGCCCGAAGGCGGCTTTATGATCGGCAACCCCGATGCACCGCTCAAACTGATCGAATATGCCTCGCACACCTGCGGCCACTGCGCGACCTTCGCGCAGACCGGCAAGCCGGTGATCAAGGAAAAATATGTCCCGACCGGGGTGGTCAGCTTTGAACTGCGCGAAGTCTTCCTCAACCCGTTTGACGTGGTGATTGCCGGGCTGGTGCAATGCGGGGCCAAGGAACAGATGCAGCCGCTGTCGGACGAGGTATGGCAGAACCTGCCGGATGTGCTGGCCGCGCTGCAATCCAATCCCGAAGCGATGCAGGCCGCGGCGCAATTGCCGGTCAACCAGCGGTTCGCCCGGATTGCCGAAGTCACCGGCCTGCTCGATTTCTTCGCCGCGCGCGGGCTGAACGCCGATCAAGGTCGCGCCTGTCTCAGTGATCAGGCCAAGATCGAAACGCTGGTCAAGAGCGCCGAAGAGCAGGGCAAGAAATTTGAAATCACCGGCACCCCGACCTTCCTGCTCAACGGCAAGAAGCTCGATGAAAACCAGTGGTCGCAGATTGAACCGCTGCTTCAGCGCGCCGGCGCGCGCTGAAGCCGAAAGCGCGAGCGGCACCTCAGCCTGATGCAGATCCACCGGCTCAAGCTCAGCGGTTTCAAGAGCTTCGTTGAGCCTGCGGAACTGCGTATCGAACCGGGGCTGACCGGGGTGGTTGGCCCCAATGGCTGCGGCAAATCCAACCTGCTCGAAGCAATCCGCTGGGTGATGGGGGAAACCTCGGCCAAGTCGATGCGGTCGGGCGGGATGGAGGATGTGATCTTCGCGGGCACCACCACCCGCCCGCCGCGCGATTTTGCCGAAGTGGTGCTCCACGCCAGCGACGATGGCGGCGAGGAGTTGGTCGTAACCCGCCGGATCGAGCGCGGGGCGGGCAGCGCCTACCGGGTCAACGGGCGCGACGTGCGCGCCAAGGATGTCGCGCTGACCTTTGCCGATGCCGCCACCGGGGCGCATTCCCCCGCCCTCGTCAGCCAGGGCAAGATCGCGCAGGTGATTGCCGCCAAGCCCGCCGAACGCCGCGCGATGCTCGAAGAAGCCGCCGGGATTGCAGGCCTCCACGTCCGCCGCAAGGATGCCGAGGGCAAGCTGCGCGCGGCAGAGGTGAACCTGGCGCGGCTCGAAGACCTGATGGCGGGGCTGGACGCGCAAATATCCTCGCTGCGGCGGCAGGCCAAACAGGCCGAACGCTACACCGAACTGACCAGACAAATTCAAGCCGCCGAAGCGCGTCTGCTGTTCGCGCGCTGGCGCGAAGCGGCGACGGCGGCGAAGGAAGCTCGCGCATCGGCAGGCGCGGCGGAAGCAGCGGTTGCGGCGGCACAATCGGCAGTCGCCACGGCGCAGACGGAACAGGCCGAAGCGGCGCAGCAACTCACCGATGCGCGCGACGAGCTCGCCGACCGCCGCGATGATGCAAGCGCTCACGGACACCGGATGGCCGCGCTGGCTGAAAAGCTGGAAGCGGCCGAAACCCGCCTTGCCGATCTTGACCGTCAGCAGCGCCGGTTGGAGGAAGACCGTCAGGATGCCGACCGCCTGACCTCGGCAGCGGTTGCGGCGCTGGCCCGGCTGACGCAGGAACTGGCCGCAAGCCGCGCCGCGGTGACCGCA